>CAYWMY010000119.1:0-8271 GCA_964459405.1 uncultured Steroidobacteraceae bacterium
GATGGGATTCGCGATTATCTGCAGCGGCAGCGCCTGGGCTCGGTGGCGGAACTGACGGGCGGCGTCATGCTCTCGACCTGAGGCGGACCGCGCCAAACCTGGACGTTGCGCGGCGCTGCTCGCGGGTCAGACGCGGTCATCCCCTCGCCGTGAGGCGGGCCGTGTGGCGCTGCTGCTGCCGCGTAAACCTGGGGATAGCCGGCGAAATTGGCCAACGGGAGCGTCCCGTCGCAGGGTGGCGAACCGTGGAGCCGCGCATCCGTGGGGATGATGGGCGAAAACAGCCACGGATCCGTGCAGCTCGGTGCGCAGGCGTCTCGATGCACGGGCACAGCACCTCGATGGAGGACCGCTTCAGGATGGTGCCCCCTTGAGCCGCAGCACCACGCTCAGGTTGTTCGCAGGCATCGGCACGATGGCCTCGGGTTCGAAGGCCCGTTGCGCGGCGGCCGCGGTGACCTCGTCCAGGTCGCGCACGCCCCATTCGGGACTGCGCGCCCGCAGCGCGTCGTCGAACTCGGCATTGCTCACGGCGAGGTGCCGGCCGCGGACGCGGTAGGGCCCGTACAGGAACAGCAGTCCGCCGGCGTCCAGCACCTGCGAGGCGCCCCTGAAGAGCGCCAGCGCAGCGCTCCACGGCGCGATGTGGATCAGATTGATGCAGACGACGGCATCGGTCCGTTCGCAGGGCCAGGGTTGAGCGTGCACGTCGAGGGGCAGGGGCTCGAGCAGGTTCGCGAGCGCCGCGTCGCGGCGCCAGGCCGCAATCGAGCGGCGGCAGACCTCGTCGGGATCGCTGGGCTGCCAGACGAGATGCGGAAACGACCGGGCGAAATGCACGGCATGCTGGCCCGCGCCACTCGCGATCTCGAGCACCATCCCGGTCCCGGGCAGGTGCCGCGCGAGCACGGCGGCGATGGGCGCCCGGTTGCGCTCGGCCGCCGCGCTCGACAGACGGGCATCGCCCTCGTGCCGCGATGGATCCATGCTGTTCATGCCGGCGGTCCGGTGCCGCCGGGTCCGCCAGTCCCGCAACCGGGTCGCGCGGCCTTCATGCGGACTCGACGATCTGGCGTACGGTCGGATAAGCGAACGCGATGCCCTCGGCCGCGAAGGCATCGACGAGCGCGTAGTTGAACTCCTGCTGCAGCGCGGCGAGCGGCGCGAGCCCCTGCGCGGCGCTGAAGAAGGTGATCTCGAACTCCAGCGCCGAAGGACCGAAGTTCTTGAAGTAGCAGCGGTCGAAGCGCGCACCCGGCAACGCCTGCAGGATGCGTTCGACGATGCCCGGGATCGCGCGCAGTTTCTGGGGTGGGGTCTCGTAGGGCACGCCGATCAGGTACAGGGCGCGGCGCTCCTCGGCGCGGCCGAAGTTGCGCACGCGCGCGGCCAGCAGTTGCGCGTTGGAGATCACGATCTGTTCGCCGCTCACGCTGCGCAGCCGCGTGCTCTTGATGCCGATGTGCTCAACGCGCCCGGCGAGGTCGTCCAGCTGCAGCGCGTCGCCGACGGTGAACGGCTTGTCGAGCGCGATGGCGAGTGAGGCGAACAGGTCGCCGAGCACGGTCTGCAGCGCCAGCGCGACCGCCACGCCGCCCACGCCGAGGCCCGCGACCAGCGCCGTGATGTTGACGCCCAGGTTCGCGAGCAGCATCAGCACCGAGATGACCCACACCAGCAGCAGGCCCACGAACCGCAGGATGCCGAGTGTCGGTGTGATGTCCGCACCGGCGGACGCGGCGCGGCGCTCGATGAGGTGGCGCACCGCCGCCGTGCCCCACAGCGCGACCTGCGCCCAGAAGATCAGCAGGATGCCCGCGTCTATGGCGCGGTCGATGTGCGCCGGGATCTTGAGCGACTTGAGCGCCAGGTAGGTCGCGACGGCGAACAGGAACAGACGCGTCGTGCGTCGGAGCAGTGTGAGCACCAGTTCCAGCGGTCCGCGCGACTGCTCGGGGTGCAGCGCATGGAGGCGACGCGTGACCAGCAGCTTCGCGAACGGCAGCACCAGGAACCAGACCGTGAACACGAGCGTCGCCCGCGTCCAGGCGGCGATGTCGTTTCCGAAAAGGATCGTCGCGCCGAGCTGGCGCCAGGATTCGGGCATGGTGAAGGCGACTCCCCTGGTGCCCGCATTCTAACCCGCCGGGTCCGGCGGCAAGGGGCGCAGGCACGCGGCGTCCTTCTCGTATCGCATCACCAGCAGACCGGTCGCGTCCTGCCCGGCACGCAGGCGGTTCGAGGTCGCAGCCCTGGAGCGGTGCCCGGACACGGTCCCGGTGCACGGCCCGGACCCTCACTCCTCGTCCATGCCGAGTTCCCGCATCTTGCGCGTCAGGGTGTTGCGGCCCCAGCCGAGCAGCTTCGCGGCCTCCTGGCGGCCGCCCTCGCAGCGCTCGAGCGCGGCACGAATCAGCGTGCGCTCGAACTCGGGCACCGCGAGGTCGAGCAGCGGCTCGCGGGACGCGGCCAGGTGCCGCCGTGCCCAGGCGTCCAGCTCCCGGGTCCAGTCGTCGCGGGGTGCCGGCGCGGTGCCCGCACCGCCGAGATCGGGCGGAATATCGGCCGCGGCGACCTCGCGGCCCGCGGCCGTGACGGTCAGCCGTCGGCAGGCATTGACGAGCTGGCGCACGTTGCCGGGCCAGTCGAAGGCGCACAGGATGCGCTCGGCATCGGCGCTCAGCGCCTTCGCCTCGACGCCGAGTTCCTCGGCTGCGGCGGCGAGGTAATGGCGCAGCAGGTCGGGAATGTCCTCGCGCCGTGCGCGCAGCGGCGGGATCGCGATGCGGATGACGTTGAGCCGGTGCAGCAGGTCCTCGCGGAACAGCCCCTGCGCCACGCGCACTTCGAGGTCCTGGTGCGTGGCCGCGATGACGCGCACATCGACGCGGATCGGTGCGTTGCCGCCGACGCGGTAGAACTCGCCCTCGGCCAGCACGCGCAGCAGCCGCGTCTGCAGCACCGGCGACATGTCGCCGATTTCGTCGAGGAACAGCGTGCCGCCGTCAGCCTGCTCGAAGCGGCCGCGGCGCAGCGCATCGGCACCCGTGAACGCTCCCTTCTCGTGGCCGAACAGCTCGGACTCCAGCAGCTCGGCCGTGAAGGCCGAGGTGTTGAGCGCGATGAAGGGCTTGCCGGCGCGTGGGGAATGGCGATGCAGCGCGCGGGCCACCAGTTCCTTGCCGGTGCCGGACTCGCCCGTGATCAGCACCGTCATCGAGGAGCGCGACAGGCGGCCGATCGCGCGGAAGACGTCCTGCATCGCCGGTGCATGGCCCAGGATCTCGGGAATCGTGGCCGAATCGCTCCTGAGGACTTCGCCATGCGGGACGGCCTGGCTCGCCGCGCGGCGCACCAGTTCCACGGCCTGGTCGAGGTCGAAGGGCTTCGGCAGGTACTCGAAGGCACCGCCCTGATAGGCCGCCACGGCACTGTCGAGGTCGGAATGCGCGGTCATGACGATCACGGGCAGGCGCGGATGTTCCGCGCGCACGGTATCGAGCAGCTTCAGACCGCTCAGGCCCGGCATGCGGATGTCGGTCATCAGCACGTCGGGCTCGTGGTGCGAGAGCGCGGCGAGCGCGGTCTCCGCCTGTTCGAAGGCTCGCGGTCGCATGCCGCCCTGGCGCAGCGCCCGTTCGAGCACCCAGCGGATCGAAGCGTCGTCATCGATGAGCCAGACATCAAGCGGCTTGTTCATCACCGGCCTCGATGGGCAGCAGGAGCGTGAAGATGGTGCGCCCCGGTCGGCTGTCGAATTCGATGAGGCCGCCGTGGCGCGTGGCCAGATCCTGAGCCACGGCGAGCCCCAGCCCGGAGCCGCCCGGACGCGCGGTGACGAGCGGATAGAACAGCGTCTCGCGCAGCTCGGGAGGCACGCCGGGACCGTTGTCCTCGAACTGCAGCGCGGCGACGACGCGATGGCGATTCTCGGCGATCGTGATGTTGGTCAGCGCCCGGGTCCGCAACGTGAGCTGCCCATGAGTCGCCATCACCTGCACCGCGTTGCGCGCGAGGTTCAGCATGACCTGGATCATCTGGTCGCGGTCCAGCGAAATGGCCGGCAGGCTCGGATCGTAGTCGCGCAGGATGGCCATGCCGGCGGGCGCTTCGCTGCGCACCAGATGAAAGACGTGATCCAGCAGCTCGTGGACGTTGACGGGCGCACGCCGCGGCGCATGCGTCGGGCCGAGCAGGTTGTCGACCAGCGATCGCAGCCGGTCGGCCTCGCCGATGATCACGCGCGTGTATTCGCGCAGCTCCGCGGAACGCAGCTCGCGCTCCAGCAGCTGCGCGGCGCCACGCAGGCCGCCCAGCGGATTCTTGATTTCGTGGGCGAGCTGGCGCGCCATCAGGCGGCCGCCGCCCAGCTGGGCCAGCAGCGCGTTGTCGCGGCTGATACGCTGCTGGTGCGTCAGATCGGACAGCTCGAGCAGCAGCCGTGGCACGCCGGCGTCGGCGAGTGGTGTGATCTTGCAGTACACGACGAGCTGCGGGTCACTGCCGCGCGCGACGGCGTGCAGCGCGCATTCATGGCTCGCGAGCGGATCGCCGGATGCGGCCGCACGGTGCAGCAGTGCGATCACGGGATCGCCGGGGAACAGGAAATCAGCGAGCGGCCGCCCGCGTGCGACGCTGGCACCGACGCCGAGCAGGTCCTGCGCAGCGGCATTCAGGTAGAGGATCGTGCCGCCGGCATCGACCAGCAGCACGGCCGTCGTGAGCGCTTCGACGATCTCGCCCGCACCCGGCTCCGGCGCCGGCCGCCGTTCAGCGGCCATGGCGTTCTCCGTGCGCCGCGGCGCGGCGCTGGCTCAGGGCCGTGCTTTCGGCGGCGGGCGCAGTGCCGGCCCGACGGGCGGCCTGGCGACCGAGGGATGGCGGATGTGGAAGGTCACGTTGTCGCTGACGATACGCTGGCCGCCCGAGGCATCGAGCACGGCCGCGCGCACGAAATGCGTGCCCCGCGGCAGCCCCGAGAGGTCCGTGAATGGATCGCGCAGGTCGTCGACCACACGCTTGCCGTCGACCATCACGACGAAACGGTCGCCCTCCTGCAACGGCGGCTGCAGGTCCAGGCTCACGGGCACGGCCGTGTCGGTCCCGAAGAAACTCTGGCCCGGTGCCGGCGAAGTGACCGCGAGCGACCGGTACTCCTCGCGGGCCGCGTCGGTGCGCTGCACCGGCGCCGGTGTGGCTGCGGGCGGCGTCTCGCCGGCCTCCGTCGGTTCGGACTTCAGTCCCGCGTACTCGATGCGCTGCGCATTCGGAGCGCCGGGCTGATCCGCGTAGTGCACGACCCCGTCCTTGTCCACCCAGCGGTAGATTTCCTGCGCCGGTGCCACGGTGGACACGGCCAGGCCGGCGAGCAGCAGGAGCGGTACACGGATCATGCATGCAGCATAGCCTCGAGCGGGCTGGACAAAAAGGGGACGGCGGCACAGATCCGCCGTCCCCGCCGCTATTCCCGGAGACGGCGTCAGCAGCTGTAGTACAGATCCATTTCGATCGGGTGCGTGCTCATGCGGAAACGTGTGACTTCCTGCATCTTGAGTCCGATGTAGGCATCGATCACGTCATTGGTGAACACGCCACCGCGGGTCAGGAACTCGCGGTCCCGGTCGAGGTGCTCGAGCGCCATGTCGAGTGAGTGGCACACGGTCGGGATCTGCTTCGCCTCCTCGGGCTCGAGGTCGTACAGGTCCTTGTCGGCCGGATCGCCCGGATGGATCTTGTTCTGGATACCGTCGAGCCCCGCCATCATCATCGCGGCGAACGCGAAGTACGGATTCGCCGACGAATCCGGGAAGCGCACCTCGATGCGGCGCGCCTTCGGATTCGCGACCCAGGGGATGCGGATCGACGCGGAGCGGTTGCGCGCGGAGTAGGCCAGCATCACGGGCGCCTCGAAGCCCGGCACCAGCCGCTTGTAGCTGTTGGTGCCCGCGTTGGTGAACGCGTTCAGCGCCTTGGCGTGCTTGATGATGCCGCCTATGTAGTACAGCGCCGTATCCGACAGACCGCCGTACTTCTCGCCCGCGAACAGCGCCACGCCGGCCTTCTGCAGCGACTGGTGCACGTGCATGCCCGAGCCGTTGTCGCCGACCAGAGGCTTCGGCATGAAAGTCGCCGTCTTGCCGTAGGCGTGCGCGACGTTGTGCACGACGTACTTCAGGATCTGCACCTCGTCGGCCTTCTTCACGAGGCCGCCGGCACCGACGCCGATTTCGCACTGGCCGCCGGTCGCGACCTCGTGGTGGTGCACCTCGACCTTGAGGCCCATCTCCTCGAGCGCGTTGCACATCGCCGAGCGGATGTCCTGGAACGCATCGACCGGCGGTACCGGGAAATAGCCTCCCTTCACGCCAGGCCGATGGCCCTTGTTGCCCTCGGGGTAGGCCGTGTTGCTGTTCCATGCGCCCTGCATCGAGTCGATCGCGTACGAGCAGCCGTGGAGCTCGTTCTGCCAGCGCACGCTGTCGAAGATGAAGAACTCGTTCTCGGGACCGAACAGCGCGCCGTCAGCGATGCCGGTGCTCTTCAGATAGGCCTCCGCGCGCTTCGCGAGTGAGCGCGGATCGCGTTCGTAACCCTGCATGGTCGAGGGTTCGATGATGTCGCAGCGGAGGTTGATCGTCGGCTCTTCGAAGAACGGATCGAGCACCGCGGTCACGGGGTCCGGCAACAGGATCATGTCGGACTCGTTGATGCCCTTCCAGCCGCCGATCGACGAGCCGTCGAACATCTTGCCGTCCGTGAACAGATCCTCCGACACGTATCGCGAGGGCACCGTCACGTGCTGCTCCTTGCCGCGCGTGTCCGTGAAGCGCAGGTCTGCGTACTTGACCTCCTTGTCCTGGATCAGTTTGACAACGTCTGCTGGCGTCATGAGGGTCTCCGGGTGTTGCGCCAAATCTCGGATTGCTGAACAGGGCGGCGGGAGATTCGCAGTCTTCCGCGGCTGCCGGACCAATACAGTGCACCAACCATGCCATGCACCAGTAATGTGCAGAATCAAGCACTTGGATGTTCAGGCCTCGCGAGTCACAGCGATGCCTGCCCCGATATAGTGCAGTATGGCACCGAACTGCACCAGAATGGTGCGAAATCTATCCGGGTTGCACGCTTCCGGGGACTCCGCTGGCGTGCCGGAGTGTCAGGGACGGGCTTGACGGGCCACGGCTGCACAAGCCTCGTCGCGGGCGTGATCCCGGCCGTCCTGCGTCTCAAGGCGCGGGTCCGATGCGCCATGGCTGCGCCCGGTGGACTCAAAGAGATCCGATGGCGTACTGGAGCGTCAAGGCGGCGAACACCGCATCCGCGGCCGCATCGTCGTTTGCGGCCACGGCCGTCTGCTCGAGCGATACGGCCTCCAGCACCGCGGTGTTCCCGGTAAGGCCCACGTCGTACTGTTCACGGACCATGCGCAGATTCTCAGCCGCCTGCGCCACGGCAGCCCGTGTCGCCGCCATTCGAGCCTCGGCCGCATCGAGGTCGAGGCGCGCCTGCCGCACCTCGAGCGCCACGGTGGAGCGCTGGTCCCGGGCCCGCTCCGCGGCTGCGCGCCCCGCATGGCGCAGCGCAGCGGCACGATGCCGGGCCTGACCCCCATCGAAGAGGCTCCACTGCACGCCAATGCCGACCATCGAGAAATCCTGACGGTTCAGGATGTCATTCTCGAGCCGGCTGTAGCCGCCCACCAGACCCAGCTGCGGCAGCAGCCGGCCGATCTCGGCCCGCGCCTGCGCGTCCAGCGAGCGGCTGCTCTCCTCGAGCACGCGGATCTCCTGGCGCGACAGCTGCGCCTGACGCACCAGCTCCTCGAGCGGCTGCGCAGCCTGCAGCGCGGTCGCCTCGACGGTCACGGGTTCCAGTGTCGTGCGACGATCCAGCGGCTCCCCGAGCAAGCGGTTGTAGGCGGCCCAGGCGAGCTCCTCCGCGTTCTTCGCGCGCAGCCTTGCCTGCTCCGCATTCGCCAGCGCGACCTCGGCCGCGAGCAGATCGCTGCGCGGCACCAGGTCACGTTCGACCTTCGCCTTGACGTCGCCCACGTGCGCCGCGAGGCTGGTCACGCTCGAGAGGGCGGCGCGCAGCGCGCGGCCGGCGCGCTGCACATTGACGTAGGCACGCGCGACTTCGAGTTTGAGCATCGCGGCGGCCTGTCGCTCCGTCGCGGCCGCGGCGGCCGCGGCGGCCCGCGCGGCGCGCACACCGGCCGTGATGCGCCCGCCCGCGTACAGTGGCAGGCGCGCCTGCACCGAGCCCATCACC
>CAYWMY010000120.1:0-8244 GCA_964459405.1 uncultured Steroidobacteraceae bacterium
CATCGGCGTGTGCAGCTCGAGGCCAGGCAGGGTGGGCGTGCGGGACGTCATGGGGGTCTGTAGCTCGAGAACAAGACAATCAGGGTGGTGAACGGACGCCGGCTCAAGGATGCCATCAGCCCGCAGGCGCCGACCCTTCCCGTCGAGGGATCCGCTGTGGCGAAGGGGACCCAGGCTTGAGGACGCCATCAGCCCGGTGCCGGCTGGAGAAGGCTCATTAATGCTTCGTTTTCAAGACGGTGTCACATCTTGCTGCTGTCGCATTGAAATAATCTTTGCTACATAACGTCCGGAACCATGTGCAGGGCACGTTCCATCTGCCGATGCCCGTGCCCTCCCGGCGTCCATGTGACGTCGCCTGCGGCGGCGCACGGCTGCTGGGCCGGGTGGCCGCGCCGCCAGCGGCGCTCGATGAGGGGTATGTGACGATGAGAACGACACTGCGCGCAAGCATCGCAATCATTCTGGCCGCCGGCCCTGCAATGGCCGCCACCGCCCAGGAGTCCCAGGCCGGTCCCGGCGACCTGGCCCTGGAAGAAATCGTGGTCACGGGCACCCGGTTGAAGTCTACCGAGTTCGACACGCCGAATCCGGCCGTCGCGATCGATGCCCGCTCGATCCAGCTGTCGGGTGCCACGAACCTCGCGCACTACCTCACCGATCAGCCCGCGCTGGTGGGATCGCTCGATACGAGCCAGACGACGCCATTTGGCCTGGACGGTAACTTCATCGGCAGCATCGGCCTCAACCTGTTGAACCTGCGGAACCTGGGCACGGACCGTACCCTCGTGCTCGTCAACGGGCGCCGCCACGTGGCCCAGCTGCCGGAGACCGCCTCGGTCGACATCAACACGATTCCCATCGACCTCGTCGAACGCATCGATATCGTGACGGGCGGTGTTTCTGCGATCTACGGGGCCGATGCGGTATCCGGTGTCGTGAACTTCGTGACCCGCAAGGATTTCGAAGGCTTCACGTCCCGAGCGCAGTGGGGTCGCGGCCGGGGAGGTGATCCGGAGGACTGGCACGTGTCCGCGACTGCCGGCATGAACTTCGCCGACGGGCGTGGCAACATCGCCGGTTCCGTCGAGCACTCGCAGGACGGTCGGCTCAGTGCCTCCGATCGCCGCTACCTGAGGGGTGCGAACTACCGGACGCTGCAGCGCAACGTCGCCGACGACCCGGATGATCCGGACGTTCCGGACTTCGTTCCGCTCACGGACGTGCGTTTCTTCGACAGCTCCCGCGAAGGTGGCATCGATCTCGACATCGACGGTATTCCCGATGTTCGCCCCGACGGCAGTCCGTACGTGATCAACTTCGTGCCGCCATTCTTTTCCGTCGGTGGTTCGGGCTCCCCTCGGGCCGATTACATCGGCGACCTGCTGCCCGAGTCGAAGCGCACCGTCGGCAGCCTGTTCCTGAACTACGAATTCTCCGAGGCCGCCCGGTTCTTCGGCGAGCTCAAGTATGCGCACGGCAAGGCGTCCGCGCTGAGCCAGCCGACCTTCGACTACTACCTCTACATGACAGCGGACAATCCGTTCCTGCCCGCCGCGGTCGCATCGCAGGTTATTCCCGGCATCGGCGAGGCGGTGTTCGGAGACCCGTCCGTGCCCGACGGGGTGCTGCTCAACCGCGACAACTTCGACCTGGGCGTGCGCGGGGAACGCAACACGCGCAAGACGCTGCGGACGGTCGTGGGCTTCGAGGGTGAGATCACGGATCATCTCGACTACGAGTTCTCGTACACCTACGGTGAATCGAGGATCCGCAACGTCTCGACCAGCAATCGTTTCAACGACCGCTTCCACGCGGCACTCGACGTCGTCGTCGATCCGGCGACCGGCCAGCCCACCTGCCGCTCGAACCTCGATCCGACCGCTCTGCCTTTCCAGCCGTTCTCGATTCCGGCTTTCGATTTCCTGGCATACGGCCCCGGTGAGCTGTCGTTCACGCCGGGACCGGGAAGCGGTTGCGTGCCACTCAACCTCTTCGGCGAGGGCGTCGCGAGTCAGGCCGCCATCGACTGGGTCATGACCGACAGCGTGGCGAAGTCCAAGCTCACGCAGCACGTGTTCAACGCCTTTGTATCGGGCGATGTCCCGCAGCTGTCGCTGCCCGGCGGGCCGCTCGAATACGTGGTCGGTGTCGAATGGCGCCGTGAGACGAGCCGGAGCAATCCTCCGCTCGAAGACCAGCGCGGCCTCACGTTCGGCAACGTCATCTTCCCGACGGACGGCCGGTTCAACGTGAAGGAAGCGTTCGCCGAACTCGGCGTGACTCTGCTCAGGGATCGTCCCATGGCCGAGGCGCTCAGGCTCGAAGGGGCCCTGCGGCTGTCCGACTACAGCACCGTCGGCTCGACCACGACCTGGAACCTGCGGACGATCTGGGCGCCGGTGCGCGACATCAGCATCCGGGGCACTTACGCCGAGTCGGTGCGCGCGCCCAATATCGCTGAACTGTTCGCGCCGCAGAGCCAGACTTTTGGGTTCATCGACGATCCCTGCGACATCGATCGGCTCAACAACGGGTCGCAGTACCGCGCGGCGAACTGCGCCGCGCTGCTGACGTCACTGGGTGTGGATCCGGCCAGCTTCATGGACCCCAACAGTGCCAATATCTCCGGACTCCAGACCGGCAACGCGAACCTGGCCGAGGAAACGGCCAGGAGCTGGACTGTCGGTGTCGTGCTGCGCCCGCGGTTCGCACAGGGGCTGTCGGTGTCCGTCGACGCCTACGACATCAAGATCAAGGATGCGATCAGCACTGCGGAAGCCCAGGACGTCGCCAACAACTGTGTTGACCAGCCGACGCTCGACAACGTGTTCTGCGATGCGCTGACGCGTGTGGCCGGCACGGGTCGGATCGACTCGTTCCTGGTGCAGCCGGAGAACGTCGCCAGCTTCCGCACGCGCGGCATCGATTTCAACATCAAGTATCTGTTCTCGCCCGTGACGGCGGACGGCTCCTCCGGCTTCGGAGAATTCCTGTTCAGCGTAGTGGGCAGCCGCCTGAACAAGCTGACCTTCATTCCAACACCCGGGGCGGACGTGATCAGTGACCGCGGCGCCGCATTCGCGCCCCGGACCCTGGCGTCGTTCGACCTCACGTGGACACGAGGCCCCCTGCTCGTGAATTACGGCTTCAATTACTTCAGCAAGACGCGGCGCTACTCGCTGGAGACCCTGGCCGGTGATCCGGACCAGGCGTCGCCGCAGAACATCCACTACAACGCACGCCATACCCACGACCTGCAGGTCGCATGGACCTTCAGCGGTGGCGTGCAGGTCTATGGCGGTGCGCGCAACCTGTTCAACCAGAAGCCGGATCTGAGCGTCATCTCGCCGGTCAATGCGGTGGGCCGGTTCCTGTATGTGGGCGCACGCGTGGACTTCGGCGCGATGGAGTAACGCCGGTAGCGGACCGTCCACCGTGTCTCCTGACCCGGCCGGAACGGCTGGCGCCTGCCGCGGCGGCCGGTCGCGCCGGTACGGGTCCGCTGCGCCTGTCCTCTGCGGGCCGGCGGCGGCATGGACGCTGTAGGATGCGTCATGTCCATGCCGCCTGACGCCGGGATGCTGCCCGCCGACCGCCGGCTCGCCGGAACCGCGCAGCGGGTTGCGATGCGGCTGCTCGCCGCCGGTTCGTGTCTGGCCACGGCCGAGTCCTGTACGGGCGGCTGGGTCGCCAAGTGCTGCACCGACATTCCCGGCAGCTCGCGCTGGTTCGAGCGGGGGCTCGTGACCTACAGCGACGTGGCCAAGCAGGAACTGCTTGGCGTGAAGGCGGCGACGCTCGCGCGTCACGGCGCTGTCAGCGAGGCGGTCGCAGCGGAGATGGTGCGCGGCTTGCTGCACCGCAGCCGGGCCGACGTCGGCGTCGCGGTGACCGGCATCGCCGGCCCGGATGGCGGCAGTCCCGGGAAGCCGGTCGGTACGGTGTGGTTTGCCTGGGGCCGGCGCATGGGCCGGCGTATCGTCGTGCGGACGGAGCGGAGCCGCTTCCGGGGCGATCGCGAACAGGTCCGGCGCCGGAGCGTGCTGCGGGCGTTGAGCGGCGTGCTGGAACAGCTGGAGCCATGACCGCGCCCGACAGGACCCGGCGGCTGTTCGTCGCGAGCTGGCCTGATGAGGCGACCCGCAGGGCCGTGATGCGCAGTTCTGGCGAGGTTCTGGCGGCGGCCGGTGGGCGGCGTGTCGATTCCGGGGGACTGCACGTCACGATGGCGTTCCTGGGATCGGTCGGCGCGAGTCGAGTCGAGGACCTCAAAGCGGTGCTGCGCGCCATCCGCGAGCCCGCCTTCGAGTACCGCTTCGACACGATTGCGAGCTGGCCCGGTCCGCGCGTGCTGGCGCTGACGAGCCGCGACACCCCGCCGGCCGCACTGCGGCTCGTGGAACGGCTCTGGGCGCTGCTGCAGCCGCTCGGCTTCGAGCCCGAGACCCGACCGCACCGGCCGCACGTGACGCTGGCCCGCAAGATTGCGGGTCAGCCGATCCGCCAGCCGATCGAGCCGCTCGTCTGGCCGGTTCGCGCCATTTTCCTCGTCGAGTCGCGGACCGCCGCGTGCGGTTCCGTGTACACCCCCATCGCGGCCCACGATCTCGCGGTCTGAGGCGGGGCCTCCGCCGCCGTGTGGACGGTCCATCCATGTCGGCCCGTGGCCGGAAGACGCCGCCGGAGCGTTCTGCGGACGTGCGGACGGTTCCCTGGGCCATCCGGCCCGTGAGTTCCGGCCCCCGCGATCGCAGTCGCGGGCTGCCGGGCTCACGACCTGAGCCACCCGTTGCCCCAGACTCGTGAGTATTCGTTTCCGGGTGTTCGGACCCGAAAATCGCGGCCCGCGAGGCGCTCGGGAACTGTGGAATAATCCCGCACCCGACAGAGGAACCCATGACGATGGACGACAATCGCAAGAGAGCCTTGGCGGCCGCCCTGGGCCAGATCGAAAAGCAGTTCGGCAAGGGTTCGGTCATGCGCCTGGGCGATACGACCGGCCTCGAGTTCGATGTGATCTCCACCGGTTCGCTGGGCCTTGACATCGCGCTCGGCGTGGGCGGGCTGCCGCGCGGTCGCGTGGTCGAGATCTACGGTCCGGAGTCCTCGGGCAAGACCACGCTGACGCTCTCGGTCATCGCGGCCGCGCAGCGTGCGGGCGGCACGGCCGCGTTCGTCGATGCCGAGCACGCGCTCGACCCGAGCTATGCCGAGAAACTCGGCGTCAACGTCAAGGACCTGCTGGTCTCGCAGCCGGACACCGGCGAGCAGGCGCTCGAGATCACCGACATGCTGGTGCGCTCGGGTGCCGTGGACGTGATCGTCGTCGACTCGGTCGCGGCGCTGACGCCGAAGGCCGAGATCGAGGGCGAGATGGGCGAGCTGCAGGTCGGGCTGCATGCGCGGCTCATGTCGCAGGCGCTGCGCAAGCTCACGGGCAACATCAAGCGCTCGAATGCGATCGTGATCTTCATCAACCAGATCCGCATGAAGATCGGCGTGATGTTCGGCAACCCGGAGACCACGACCGGCGGCAACGCGCTGAAGTTCTATTCCTCCGTGCGCCTGGACATCCGCCGCATCGGCGCGATCAAGAACGGTGAGGAAGTGGTCGGCAACCAGACGCGTGTGAAGGTCGTCAAGAACAAGGTGGCGCCGCCGTTCCGCGAGGCCGAGTTCGACATCCTCTACGGCACGGGTATTTCGAGGGAAGGAGAGCTGATCGACCTCGGTGTGCAGCAGGGTCTCGTCGAGAAGTCGGGCTCGTGGTACGCCTACAAGGGTGAGCGTATCGGCCAGGGCAAGGACAACGCCCGCAACTACCTGCAGCAGCACCCGGATTCCGCGGCTGAACTGGAGGCGGCGATCCGCGCACGGCTGCTGCCGGAGCGGCGCTCGGGTGGTGGCGGTGAGGCGGCCCAGGCCGGAGCCTGACGCCGCGATCGCGACGGATCCCGTGGCGGCGCGACTCGCGGCGCTCAGGCTGCTGAACCGGCGCGATCACACCGGATGCGAGCTCGCCTCGAAGCTCGTCGAGCGTGGCTTCGAACGCGGCACGGCGGACTCCGTCGTCGCCGCGCTCGTGCGTGAGCGGCTCATCGACGATGCACGCCACGCCGAGCATCGCGTGGCGGCGCTCGTGGCGAGGGGCCAGGGACCGGTGCGCATCGCGCAGGCGCTGAAAGAACTCGGCGTGGCGCCGGAGACTGTCGGGGCAGCGGTGGATGCCCGCGCCGCGGAATGGGTCGAGCGCTGCCGCGAGGTCCGGCGGCGCCGTTTCGGAGCGCGGCTGCCTGCAGGCTTCGCGGAGCGCGGACGGCAGGCGCGTTTCCTCGCGTATCGTGGCTTCAGCGCGGAGCAGATCCGTGCCGCATTGGGCGGAGAGGACGAGTCGGTCGAATGAGCAGCACAGGCAGGGTGACGATGACGGCGAACGAGCTGCGCAGCGCGTTCCTGGAGTTCTTCCGCGAGCGCGGCCACGCGGTGCTGCCGTCGAGCTCGCTGGTTCCGGGCAACGACCCGACGCTGCTGTTCACGAACGCCGGCATGGTGCAGTTCAAGGACGTGTTCCTCGGCAAGGACCGTCGCAGCTACTCGCGCGCCGCGACTTCGCAGCGCTGCGTGCGCGCGGGCGGCAAGCACAACGACCTCGAGAACGTGGGCTACACGGCCCGGCACCACACGTTCTTCGAGATGCTGGGCAACTTCAGCTTCGGCGATTATTTCAAGCAGGACGCGATCCGCTACGCGTGGGATTTCATCACGGGCACGCTCGGCATCCCGGCGGAGCGCCTGTGGGTGACCGTGCACGAATCGGACGATGAAGCCGCGGCCATCTGGACGACCGAGATCGGTGTGCCCGCCGCGCGCGTCGGGCGCCTCGGCGACCAATCGAATTTCTGGGCCATGGGCGACACCGGGCCCTGCGGCCCCTGCAGCGAGATCTTCTACGACCACGGACCGGGGATCCCGGGCGGTCCACCGGGCTCGCCCGACGAGGATGGCGACCGCTACGTCGAGATCTGGAACCTCGTGTTCATGCAGTACGAGCGCGCCGCCGACGGCCGGCTCACGCCGCTGCCGAAGCCCTCGGTCGACACGGGCATGGGCCTCGAGCGCATCGCCGCGGTCCTGCAGGGCGTGCACTCCAACTACGACATCGACCTGTTCCGCAACCTGGTGTCGGCCGCGGCCGACGTCACGGACTGCAGGACCATCGACAGTCCCTCGCTGCGCGTCATCGCCGACCACATCCGCGCCTGCGCCTTCCTGATCCTCGACGGCGTGCTGCCCTCGAACGAGGGTCGTGGCTACGTGTTGCGCAGAATCATCCGCCGCGCGATCCGCCACGGCTACAAGCTCGGCCAGCAGCGGCCCTTCTTCTACCGTCTGGTGCCGGTGCTCGCCGACCAGATGGGCGGCGCCTATCCGGAGCTCGCGGAAGGCGCCGAACACGCGGCGCGCGTGCTCCGGCAGGAAGAGGAACGGTTCGCCGAGACGCTGACGCACGGCATGGCGCTGCTCGAGGACGCGATCTCTGGTCTGTCGGGCGCCACGATTCCGGGCGAGACCGTGTTCCGGCTCTACGACACCTACGGCTTTCCGGTGGACCTCACGGCGGACATCGCGCGTGAGCGCGGTCTCGAGGTCGATGATGCGGGCTTCGAACGGGCCATGGAGGCGCAACGCGAGCGCGCCCGTGCGGCCAGCCGCTTCGACGTCGATCTGCGCGATGCCGTCCGGCTCGACGTGCGCACGACTTTCTGCGGCTACGACCAGCTGGAGTGCGAGGGCACCGTGGTCGCGCTGATCAGGGCCGGCGGGAGCGTCGCCGCGCTGCATCCCGGAGACGAAGGGCAGGTCGTGCTGGACGTCACGCCGTTCTACGCCGAGAGCGGCGGCCAGGTGGGCGACATCGGCGAGCTCGCGACCGCGCACGCGCTGTTCCGCGTCGCCGATACCCGCAGGCTGGGGCAGGCGCATGCGCACCTGGGGCAGCTCGCGCACGGCGAGCTGCGGGTCGGCGACCGCGTGCGGGCGCGCGTCGATGCCGAGACGCGCGCCTCGACGCGCCTCAATCACACCGCGACGCATCTGCTGCATGCCGCCCTGCGCCGCGTGCTGGGCACGCACGTGACGCAGAAGGGCTCGCTGGTCGCGCCCGACCGGCTGCGCTTCGATTTCTCGCACTTCCAGGCCATGACCCCAGACGAGATCGAGGCGGTGGAGCGGCTCGTGAAT
>CAYWMY010000121.1:0-8242 GCA_964459405.1 uncultured Steroidobacteraceae bacterium
AGCCCGCGTACTGGCGGATCGTCCAGGGACGCACGGCGTACATCGTCGCCTGCGGCCCACGTACGAATGGCGGGAAGCCGGGCAGTGTGTCCGCGTACGGCAGGCCAGCCGTGTCGCTCGCTGTGTACAGCGGCTTCACGACGAGCCCCTCTGGCGTGTGCCACTTCAGCGCATCGACGTTGCCGCCAGGCGCCGACCTCGCTGCAGCGGTACGCCAGGCGTCGAGCTGGGCGGACGTGGGCAGGCTTTCGTCTCGGCTCATCAGTCTTCTCCACCGTGGCTGCACCGCGCAGCCCGGTCTGGTTCACCACAGATCGCCGGCGTCCCCCGCCGTCGGTCGCATCGCTGATCCGGAATTGGCCCCGCAAGCCGCCCGGCCTGGCACGCAGGACGGGGCCCGTGTCGAGCTCTTCCGGCTCCTGTTTCCGATCCCGCAGCCGACAGCTCTGTCGCGGTCCGGGAGTCAGCAAGGCACGGCATTGTATGGCATCGGTCGGCCCGCAGAGCATCGACCGGACGGTCGGTTCTGCCCTGAGAACCGCCTGGAGTCGGTCTCATCCGGCTTTGCGGGACCCGCGCGCCCCGAACGCGGCCGGCGCCGTAGTGCCGGCGACCGTCGAAGCCTAGAATCGCGCGCGTCATGAGCGACGATCCACGCTTTCGCGACCGCCAGCGGCCGCAGCACAGCCCCGCGCAGCGGCGGCCGGGCCGCAGGCCGGCCCTCCACGAGTCCGGCCCGCCGGGAGCCGAGCGGCTGCAGAAGGTGCTGGCGGACGCCGGCATTGCCTCGCGCCGTGACTGCGAGCAACTCGTTTTCGAAGGACGCGTACGCGTCAACGGCCGCACCGTGCGCGAGCTGCCCTGCTGGGTGCGCGCGCACGGCGATCTCATCGAGGTCGATGGCGAAGTCGTCGGAACGCAGGCGCCGCTGGCCCGTCGCGAGCACACCCCGCGCACGCGGCTCTACCTGATGCTGCACAAGCCGAAGGGCGTGATCACGACCGCATACGACCCGGAAGGGCGCGCGAACGTGGTCGGCATGGTCGGTCGCGCGGTGCCGCCAGGTGAACGCGTCTATCCGGTCGGGCGGCTCGACGCGGACTCGATCGGCCTGGTGCTGCTGACCAACGACGGCGAGCTCACCGCGCGTCTCACGCATCCGCGCTACGGCGTTCCCAAGACTTACCACGTCACGGTGGCGGGCGCGCCGACGCCCGAGCTGATCGAACGGCTGAAGAAAGGCATGTTCCTCGCCACGCCCGATGCGATCGCACGCACGAAGGCGGGTGGCGGCGGCGCCGGCGCGCGCCGCGCCGCATTCGAGACCGTGCGCGTCCTCGAGCGGCGCGTCGACCGCAGCCGCGGCGGCTCGACGCTGCTGTCGGTCACGCTGCGCGAAGGACAGAACCGTGAAATCCGCCGCCTGCTGGCGCGCGTCGGACTCAAGGTGCGCAGGCTCGAGCGCGTCGCCCTCGGGGACCTGAAGCTCGGCTCGCTGCCCTATGGCGCGTTCCGCGCGCTGCGGCCGGACGAGGTCGAGGCACTGCGCGCGGCCGCGGGGCTGGACGGGGCCGCCCTCAGGGCGGCGCGGCGCCCGTCACCTCCGGCGCCGCGGCCGCGCCGCTCGGAACAGCGGCATCCGCCGGCGCCGGCTGCGCCGCCACACCCCGCGGCAGCAGTGGCGCCTGACCACCCGCCGATGGCGCGACGCGCACGGCGCCCACGAAACCCCGGCTGAACCATGGTTCGTCGAGGCGCGCGATGCTGACCGCGCGCCCCGATGCCGGCGCGTGCACGAAGCGGCCGTCGCCGAGGAAGATGCCGATGTGTGCCTGCGGGATGCGGAAGAACACGAGGTCGCCGGCCGCGAGCGCCCCGGGCACCACCGGGGTACCGGCCGCGTACTGCGCCTCGGACGTGCGCGGCAGCGGCACGCCGAGTTCAGCGAACACGTAGCGCACCAGCCCGCTGCAGTCGAAAGCCTCGGGTCCGTTGCCGCCGTAGCGGTACGGCGTACCGACGAGTTCCAGCGCGCGGCGCGCGGCGCGATCGCCCGCCGTCGGCACCGTGATCGCCGGTGCGGCCACCGGGCCGGGCGCGCGCGGACCCGCCGCGCAGCCTGCGAGCAGCAGCGCGACGAGACCCAGGCCGATGCGGAATCGCGCCGTCATGCGCCATCAAATTGCCTGCCGCCGCACCGCGACGCAAGCGCGACAGCGCCGCGAACCACCCGCGCGGCCGTCGCTCAGGCGCTCTCGAGCTTCAGCGAGCCCTGCGCGAGGCCGACCTCGCCGATCGCCGTCGCGACGACCTCGTCGACGCGCTCGGCGAATACGAAGCGCAGCGCACCGCGCACGCTCTCCGGCACGTCCTCGAGATCCTTGCGGTTGCGCGAGGGCAGCACCACGGTGCGGATGCCCGCACGCGCCGCGGCGACGACCTTCTCCTTGATGCCGCCCACCGGCAGCACCAGCCCGCGCAGGCTGATCTCGCCCGTCATCGCGACATCAGGTTTCACGCTGTTGCCCGTGAACAGCGAGACCAGCGCCGTGTACAGCGCCACGCCCGCGCTCGGCCCGTCCTTCGGGATCGCACCCGCAGGCACGTGCACGTGCACGTCGCTCCTCGCGAACAGCGCCGCGTCGAGGCCGAGCTGACCCGCACGTGACCGGATCAGCGACCAGGCTGCCTGCGCGCTCTCCTTCATGACGTCGCCGAGCTGGCCGGTCAGGATCAGTCGCCCTTCACCCGGCACGCGCGTGGCCTCGACGAACAGGATGTCGCCGCCCACCGGAGTCCAGGCGAGGCCCGTGGCCACGCCGGGGACGCTGGTGCGCAGCGCGAGCTCGCTCTCGAAGCGGTGCGCGCCCAGGATCCCCGCGATTCCGTCGCGCTCGATGCGGAACGGGCCCAGCGCGCCTTCCGCGATACGCACTGCGACCGAGCGCAGCACGCCGCCGATCTCGCGCTCGAGGTTGCGGCAGCCCGCCTCCCGCGTGTAGCCGCGGATCAGCTCGCGCAGCGCGTCGTCCTCGATGCTCGCCTGTTCCGCGGTGAGGCCGTTCGCTTCGAGCTGCCGCGCGACCAGGTAGCGGCGCGCGATCTCGAGCTTCTCGTCCTCCGTGTAACCCGTGAGCTCGATGACCTCCATGCGGTCACGCAGCGGGCCCGGGATCGTGTCGAGCTGGTTGGCCGTCGCAATGAACAGCACGCGCGACAGGTCGAACGGCTGGCCGACGTAATTGTCACGGAAGGTGCCGTTCTGTTCCGGATCGAGCACTTCGAGCAGCGCCGCGGACGGATCGCCCTGCACGCCACCGCGCCCGAGCTTGTCGATCTCGTCGAGCATCAGCACCGGGTTGCGCGTGCCGGCCTTGCGGATCGCCTGGATGATGTTGCCCGGCAACGCACCGATGTAGGTGCGGCGATGGCCGCGGATCTCGGCCTCGTCATGCACACCGCCCAGACTCACACGCTGGAACCTGAGCCCGATGGCGCGTGCGATGCTCTGTCCGAGCGAGGTCTTGCCCACGCCCGGCGGACCGACGAAGCACAGGATCGGACTCTTGCCGCGCGGGTTCAGGCGCCGCACGGCGAGATATTCGAGGATGCGGCGCTTCACCTTGTCGAGGCCGTAGTGATCCCCCTCGAGCACGGTGCGCGCCTTCGGGATGTCGATCTCCTCGGGGTCCTCCTTCGCCCACGGCAGCGCGGCCATGAGTTCGAGCCAGTTGCGCAGCATCGAATGTTCGGGGCCCGTATCCGGCATGCGCTCGAGCCGCTTCAGCTCCTTGTCGACCTGGACGCCCACGTCCTCCGGCATGCCGGCGGCGGCGATCTGTGCCTTGAGCTCTTTCAGACTCTCCGCACCGTCGTCGCTCTCACCGAGTTCGTCGCGGATCTGCCGCAGCTGCTCGCGCAGCACGGCCTCCTTCTGCCGCTTGTCGAAGGCCTCCTGCGTGCGGTCCTGCATCTCCTTCTGCAGCCGCAGCACCTCGACGCGATGGCCGAGCAGGCGCATCACGGTATCCAGCCGTGCGCCGAGATCGAGGGTCTCGAGGATCTCCTGCTTCTCGGCGGGCTTGATGTCGAGGAAGCTGGCGAGCATGTCGGCCAGGCGGCCCGGCGCCTCGATGGCCTGCACAGCGGCAGCGGCCTCGGCCGGCAGCCCGGGCAGCAGGCGGATCGCCTCCATGGCGAGCCGCTTGATGTTGAGCGCGCGCGCCTCGGTCTCCGTCGAGTCGTCGGAGGGCTCGGCGAGGTACTCGACGCGCGCCAGCAGGAACGGCATTCCGGGCAGGAAGTCCAGCACGCGGAAGCGCCACTCGCCCTGCGCGATCAGGTGATGTGTGCCATCCGGCGCGGCCACGTCGCGAAGCAGCGTCGCGAGGCCGCCGACGCGATGGAAGTCGTCGGGACCCGGGACGTCGACGCCTGGATCCTGCTGCAGCAGGAAACCGACCTTGCGGCCGGTGCGGATGGCTTCCTTCGCACCGGCGACGGTCATCTCGCGATTGGCGGTCACCGGCAGGACCACCCCCGGGAACAGCACGAGGTTGCGCACCGGCAGGATGATCAGCACATCCTCCGGCAGTTCCGGGCGGCCACGTGGCACGAGGGTCTGCCTGGCGTCGATGTCGGTCATGCGTACTCCTATTGGGCGGCGAGAACCCGCGCCGCTCCCCTTTACCCCGATCTGGGGGGTGGGAGGCCCCGGTTCAAGACCGGGGACCGGGCGCGTCGACAGCGCCCTGTCCGGGCGTCTATGGTGCGCGCGCATGCCGCTGCCCGCCGCCATCGCCTCGCTCGCCGTCGCCCCGCTGCTGCCGGAGATCGCGGCCACACTCGCGCGCACCACGAATGCCGTCGTCGAGGCACCGCCGGGCGCGGGCAAGAGCACCGCTGTACCTCTGGCCCTGTGCGGCGCTGACTGGCTGGGGACGCGCCGGATTCTGATGCTGGAGCCGCGCCGGCTCGCGGCGCGCGCCATCGCCACACGCATGGCCGCGCTGCTCGGCGAACCGGTCGGCCGCAAGGTCGGCTACCGCACGCGCCTCGACACGCGCGTCGGTCGCGACACGCAGGTCGAGGTCGTGACCGAGGGCATCCTGACGCGGATGCTGCAATCAGACCCCTCGCTCGAGGGCGTTGCGATCGTCATCTTCGACGAGTTCCACGAGCGCAGCCTGAACGCGGACCTGGGACTCGCACTCTGCCTCGATGCACAGGCGCAGCTGCGCGACGACCTGCGACTGCTGGTCATGTCCGCGACGCTCGACACGGCAGCGGTCTCGCGGCTGCTGGGGGATGCGCCCGTGCTGCGGGCCGAGGGTCGCAGCTTCCCGGTCGATACACGTTATCTCGGCCGCACGAGCGTCGACTCGCTGGTCCGCGACGTCACGAACGCCGTGCGCCGCGCCTGCGCCGAGACGGTCGGCGACCTGCTGGTGTTCCTGCCCGGTGCGCCCGAGATCCGTCGCGTACAACGCGCTCTCGAGCAGGAACAACCGGTCGCAAATGCGCGCGTGCTGCCGCTGTACGGCGATCTGACGGCCGCCGAACAGGACGCGGCCCTGGCCCCCGACCCGGGCGGCACGCGCCGCATCATCCTGTCGACGTCCATCGCCGAGACCAGCCTGACCATCGCGGGCGTCCGGGTCGTCGTCGATGCGGGATTCGCGCGCCGCGCCTGCTTCGATCCCGTGTCCGGCATGAGCCGGCTCGAGACATTGCGGGTCTCGCGCGCCGCCGCCGATCAGCGCCGCGGTCGCGCGGGACGGCTCGGACCCGGTCACTGCTATCGCCTCTGGCGCGAGGAAGACGAGCGCTCGATGGCGGCCGAGATGCCGCCCGAGATTCTCGATGCGGACCTGGCGCCCTTCGCGCTCGAGCTGGCCTGCTGGGGCCTGCAGGACGCGACGCCGCTGCGGCTGCTGGATCAGCCGCCGGCGGCCGCCTTCGCGCAGGCACGGGCGCTGCTCGAGACCCAGGGCGCGCTCGATGTCTCCGGGCGCGTCACCGCCCATGGCCGCGCGATGGCCGCGCTCGGCGCGCATCCGCGGCTCGCACATCTGCTGATCGAGGGGAGCCGTCTCGGTCACGGCGCGCTCGCCGCCGACATCGCGGCCGTGCTGTCGGAGCGCGACCTGCTGCGCGGCCCGGGCGCCGCACGCGACGTGGACCTGCGCCTCAGACTCGACGCGCTGCGCACGGGACACGTCGCGCTCGCGGACGCCGCTGTCGATCGCGGTGCGCGCGAGCGCATGCGCCGCGCGGCAGGTCGCTGGCGCGCGCAACTCGGCATCGCAGCGCCGAGCGGCACCGAGCACGGCGACGCCGGCGCACTGCTGGCACTGGCCTATCCCGACCGCGTCGGCCGCGCGCGAGGCGCCGACCGGCGCTATCTGCTCTCGGGGGGACGCGGCGCGGTGATCCGCGACCCGCAGCTCGTCACGCAGAGCGAGTTCATCGTCGCGGCCGAACTCGACGCCGGCGACCGGGAGGCTCGCGTGTTCCTCGCGGCGCCGATCACGCGCGAGGTCATCGAGCGCGAGTTCGCGCCACGCATCACGCGGCAGTCGCGCATCGAGTGGGATGCGCGCGAGGAGGCCGTGCTCGCGATGCAGAGCGAACAACTGGGCGCGCTCGTGCTCGTCGAACGGCGGCTCGTGGATCCTGATCCCGCACGCGTGACCGCGGCCCTGATCACCGGCATCCGCTCCCTGGGCCTCGCGGCGCTCCCGTGGTCGCCCGCCGCGAACGCGCTGCGTCACCGACTGGCGTTCGCGCGCCGCGTCGAGCCCGAGGCCTCGCCACCCTGGCCGGACACGGGCGACGACGCGCTGCTCTCATCACTGGAGGACTGGCTCGCGCCGTGGCTCGACGGCATGACGCGGCGTGCCCACCTCGCACGTCTCGACCTGGCGGCGGCACTGCGCTCACGGCTCGACTACGGGCAGGGGAAGCGCCTCGACTCGCTGGCACCGACGCACCTCGAGGTGCCCTCCGGCTCGCGCATCGCAATCGACTACGGCGACCCGGCGGCGCCGTTCGTGGCGGTGCGGCTGCAGGAAGTGTTCGGGCTGCTGGAGACGCCGCGCGTCGGTGGCGGCCGCGTGCCACTCACGCTCTCGCTGCTGTCACCGGCGCAGCGCCCGGTGCAGGTCACACGCGACCTCGGCAGCTTCTGGAGGCGGGGCTACGCCGAGGTGCGCCGCGAGTTGAAAGGACGCTATCCGAAGCATTACTGGCCCGAGGATCCGTTCACCGCGACACCGACCCGACGTGTGCGGCCGTCGCGGTGAGACCTGCATCTTCGTCGCCATTGTGCCCGCACCGGATGCGGCAGCCCCGCCACCACGCCGGGTCCGGGCGGTGGGCTGCGGCGACAACCGTCCATCGACCCCCGGAACACGGACCCGCGTCTGTGTCTATTTCATGTGCCGGTGCACGAAGAACCAGTAGATGAAGCCGAGCACCGCGGCGCCGCCACCGAACCAGATCCCCAGCGCGTGCACCTCGCCCGCCATCAGCGCCGGATCCTGGCCGGCCTTCACGCCGACCCACGCGAGCACGGTGCACCAGATCGCGGAGCCGATGAGGGTCGCAGCGCTGTACCACAGATAGTTCAGGCGCACGATGCCGGCCGGAATGCCGATCAGATGCCGGATCACGGGCAGCAGCCGCGCGACGAACACGCCCATGGTGCCGAACTGCCGCGACCAGGTCTCCGCCGCCACGATCTTCTCGGGTGTGATCAGCACATAGCGGCCGAAACGCTCGAGCAGCGGGCGGCACAGGAACCGCGCCGCCGCGTACATCACGGTCGCCCCGGCCCACGACCCCAGCGTGCCCGCGATCACGAGCCCCGTCAGCGTCATGGAGCCCGTCGTCACGGCCACGTGCGCGGCCGGCGGCATCACGACCTCCGAGGGCAGCGGCACGATGGAACTCTCCAGCGCCATCAGGAATGCAACCAGCCAGTAGCCGCCGCTCTCGAGGCTCCTCAGGTACCACTGCAGGAAGGGGTCGAATATGTGCATCGGGGGATCCGCTTCTGATGAACCGTGTCCGGCGACCGGCCCGCCGCGCGAAGTCTAGGGCCTGTGGTCCGCGGCTGCATGACCGCGATGTGAAGACTGTGACGCGCAGCGGCACCCGGCACTCCCTGCCGCAGGCGCGGTGCCGCGGCGGGCCGCAGCGGCGCGGGCCCGTACGCGCCGCACCACCGCCCCGCCTGCTC
>CAYWMY010000122.1:0-8223 GCA_964459405.1 uncultured Steroidobacteraceae bacterium
GATGGCTGGATCGAGCGCCGACTACATCCCGCACCATCTCGAGCACCTGCGCTACGACCTCGCGCAGCAGAAGTTCGTGACCGGTGCCGAGGGCATCGTCAACTTCAACATCCTGAACGTCGACACGCTGATCATGTCGGCGGCCCTGGGTCTGATCTTCCTGCTCCTGTTCAGGCTGGCCGCCAGCCGGGCGACGTCCGGCGTACCGGGCAAGTTCCAGGCCTTCGTCGAGATCGCCGTGGAGGCAGTCGACAATCAGGTCCGCGAGATCTTCCACGGTGACCGCAGCTTCCTGGCACCGCTCGCCCTCACGATCTTCGTGTGGGTGTTCCTGATGAACGCCATGGACCTGCTGCCCATCGACCTGCCCGGAGTCATTGCGCACTCGGTCCTGGGCCTCGAGGAATACCACTGGCGTATCGTGCCGACGGCCGACATCAACACCACATTCGCGATGTCGCTCACCGTGCTGGTGTTCGTCGTGTTCTACAGCTTCAAGGCCAAGGGTGCCGGCGGCTATCTGCACGAGATGTTCGCGGCGCCCTTCGGCTCGAACCCGCTGCTGTGGATCCCGAATTTCCTGCTGAACCTGGTCGAACTGCTGGCGAAGCCCGTGTCGCTGGCGATGCGACTGTTCGGCAACATGTACGCGGGTGAGCTGGTGTTCATGCTGATCGCGCTGCTCGGTATCGGCGCGGGCGCCATGCTGCACGGCGGCAGCCCGATCGGTGCCGGATTCAGCTTCCTCGGGCAGGTCACGATGGGCGCGGCCTGGGCGATCTTCCACATCCTCATCATCACGCTGCAGGCGTTCATCTTCTCGGTGCTGACCGTCGTGTACATCTCGATGGCACACGATCACCACTGAGCCGCGGCATCGAAGGGTTTCCTTGGTTCATTTGACGCTGACGATTTAAGGAGTATTGAAGATGGAACAATACATCGCCCTGGTCCAGGCCTACACCGCGGTCGGACTCGGAATCATCATCGGGCTGGGCGCGATCGGCGCCTGCATCGGTATCGGCATCATGGGTGCGAAGTTCCTCGAGTCGGCCGCGCGCCAGCCGGAACTGATCCCGGCGCTGCAGACCCGCATGTTCCTGCTCGCGGGCCTGATCGACGCGGCCTTCCTCATCGGTGTCGCGATCGCGATGTTCTTCGCCTTTGCGAACCCGCTGCTCGCACGCTTCGGTTGACCGGCCGCCCCTGACCCCCTGACCCGGGAAGTCCCGCCATGCAGCTCAACGCCACGCTCATCGGCCAGGCGATCGTCTTCGCGATCCTGTACTGGGTCACGTGGAAGTTCATCTGGCCGTTCCTGCTGAACGCGATCGCCGAACGGCAGAAGAAGATCGCCGACGGCCTCGCCGCCGCCGACCGCGGCCAGAAGGACCTCGACGAGGCCAAGAAGCGCGCAGACGACATCGTGCGCGAAGCGCGTGACAAGGCGCTCGGCATCATCGACCAGGCGAGCCGGCGCTCCGGCGAGCTGGTCGAGGAGGCCAGGCACACGGCCACCGCGGAGGGCAGCCGGCTGCTGGCCGCCGCGCGCGGCGAGATCGCCACGGAGTCCGGCAAGGCGCGCGACGAGCTGCGGGCCCAGGTCGGACGGCTCGCCGTCGCCGGCGCCGCTCAGCTGCTGGGTCGTGAAGTCGATGCCAAGGCACACGCGGACCTGCTCGAGCGGCTCGCCGCCGAGATCGAGCGCCGCTAGAGAGTGAACGATGGCTGAAAAGGCGACCATTGCCCGCCCCTACGCCCGCGCCGCGTTCGAGCACGCCCGCTCCACGAACGCGCTGGGTCGCTGGTCGGAGCTGCTCGCGCTGGCGAGCCAGGTGGTGTCGGACGCGCGCGTGAAGCCGCTGCTCGGCAACCCGCACGTCAGTGTGGAACAGCTGGTTGAGTTCGTCGCCGGCCTGGCCGGTGAGCGGACCGGCGACGACGGCCGCAACTTCCTGCGTGCGCTCGCTGCGAATCGCCGGCTCGGCACGCTGCCCGAGATCGCTGCGCAGTTCGAAATCCTGCGTGCGGAGGTCGAGAACGTGGTCGACGTCGAAGTCGTCGCTGCCATGGAAGTCGACGCGGCTCAGGCGGAACGGCTCTCGCAGGCACTCCGGACGCGGCTGGGTCGCGACGTCCGGCTGCACACCCGCATCGACGCCACCCTGCTCGGGGGCGCCATCGTCCGCGCGGGCGACCTGGTCATCGACGGCTCGCTGAAAGGCCGGCTCGAGCGACTCGCCGCCGGGCTGACTGCTTAAGAGGAACGCTAAATGTCCATCAAGGCATCCGAGATCAGCGACCTGATCCAGGCTCGTATCCAGAACTTCCAGTCGGGCGCGGAGGCGCGCAACGTCGGGACCGTCGTCAGCGTCACTGACGGTATCTGCCGTATCCACGGTCTCGCCGACGTCGCGTACGGCGAAATGCTGGAGTTCCCGGACAATACCTTCGGTCTTGCACTGAACCTCGAGCAGGACTCGGTCGGCGCGGTGGTGCTGGGCGACTACAAGCACATCACCGAGGGAGCCACGGTAAAGACCACGGGTCGCATCCTCGAAGTGCCGGTGGGCCCGGAGATGCTGGGACGTGTGGTCGATGCACTCGGCAACCCGATCGACGGCAAGGGTCCGATCAAGGCCACGGCACGGGCGCCGATCGAGCGTGTCGCACCGGGCGTGATCTACCGCAAGAGCGTCGCGCAGCCGGTCCAGTTCGGCCTGAAGGCCATCGACTCGATGGTGCCGGTCGGCCGCGGCCAGCGCGAACTCATCATCGGCGACCGCCAGACCGGCAAGACCGCGGTGGCGATCGACGCGATCATCAACCAGAAGGGTACCGGCGTTAAGTGCATCTACGTCGCGGTCGGCCAGAAGCAGAGCTCGATCGCCAACGTCGTGCGCAAGCTCGAAGAACATGGCGCCATGGAGCACACCATCATCGTCGCCGCGTCGGCCTCGACACCGGCTGCGATGCAGTACATCGCGCCCTACGCCGGCTGTGCGATGGGTGAGTACTTCATGGACAACGGTGAGGACGCCCTGATCGTCTATGACGATCTGACCAAGCAGGCCTGGGCCTATCGCCAGATCTCGCTGCTGCTGCGCCGCCCACCGGGCCGCGAGGCCTACCCCGGCGACGTGTTCTATCTGCACTCGCGCCTGCTGGAGCGCTCGGCGCGCGTCAACGAGACCTACGTCGAGAAGGCAACGGGCGGCCGCGTGAAGGGCCGGACCGGGTCGCTGACCGGCCTGCCGATCATCGAGACGCAGGCGGGCGACGTCACCGCGTTCGTGCCGACCAACGTGATCTCGATCACCGACGGCCAGATCTTCCTCGAGACCGACCTCTTCAACTCGGGCATCCGCCCGGCGATCAACGCCGGCATCTCGGTGTCGCGCGTCGGCGGCGCAGCGCAGACCGATATCATCAAGAAGCTGGGCGGCGGTATCCGGCTCGCGCTCGCGCAGTACCGCGAACTGGCGGCCTTCTCGCAGTTCGCGTCCGACCTCGACGAGGCGACCCGTCGCCAGCTCGAGCGTGGTGTGCGCGTCACCGAGCTCATGAAGCAGAAGCAGTATTCGCCGATGTCCGTGGCCGAGATGGCGCTGTCGCTGTTCGCGGTCAACAATGGCTTCTTCGACAAGGTCGACCGCCGCAAGGTGGTCGAGGCTGAGGCTGCGCTGCAGGCCTTCGCGCGTGCGAGCGGTGCGGACCTGCTGAGGTCGATCAACGCGACGCCGAAGCTGACCAAGGAGGTCGAAGCAGACCTGAAGAAGCTCTGCGAGGACTTCTTCGCGGCGGGCACGTTCTGACCGGGAGTCACGGCTGATGGCCGGCGCCAAAGAAATCCGCACCAAGATCGCGAGTATCAAGAGTACTCAGAAGATCACCAAGGCCATGGAGATGGTGGCCGCGAGCAAGATGCGCCGCGCGCAGGAGCGCATGCGGGCCGCGCGTCCGTACGCTGAGAAGATGCGCAAGGTCATCGGCCACATCCGCCAGGCGAATCCCGACTACCGGCATCCGTACATGGAGATCCGGGACGTCAGGTCCGTCGGCATGATCATCGTCTCGACGGATCGCGGCCTCTGTGGCTCGCTGAACATCAACGTGTTCAAGCAGGCTATCCAGGAGATCCGCGAGGCGCAGCGCGCGGACGCCCAGGTCCACCTGTGCCTGATCGGCTCGAAGGCGGTGCAGTTCTTCCGGCGCCTGAAGCTGCCGATCGCTGCGAGCGTCACGCACCTGGGCGATCGGCCGCATCTCGCGGACCTGATCGGAACCGTCAAGGTGATGCTGGACATGTACGCGGACGGCAAGATCGACCGGTTGCTGATGCTGTCGAACAACTTCGTGAACACCATGACACAGCGGCCCGAGGTGCGGCAGCTGCTGCCGGCCGAGACGCTCGACGCGTCCGAGCTGCAGGAGCGCTGGGATTACATCTACGAGCCCTCTGCGGCGGACCTGCTGGGTGGCTTCATGATGCGCTACATCGAGGCCCAGGTTTACCAGGAGGCCGTCGAGAACGTCGCGTGCGAGATGGCCTCGCGCATGGTGGCCATGAAGAGCGCTTCGGACAATGCGGGCAAGCTCATCGAGGAGCTGCAGCTCATCTACAACAAGGCGCGTCAGGCGGCGATCACGAAGGAAATCTCGGAGATCGTCGGCGGCGCCGCCGCGGTCTGAGGAAGTGGAGACAACCTCCATTTCCGGGCGGAACCGGGACCACGGCTGAACATCCTGTCGGAAGTGGTGAATGTCCCCGCTTCCGAGGGAATTGACGAACGGAACGAGCGTGACGCGGAAATGGTGAATGTCCCCATTTCCAACTCGGCGGAGACAGGTATGGCTACTGGCAAGATCGTGCAAATCATCGGCGCCGTCATTGACGTCGAGTTTCCCCGCGACCAGATTCCGAAGATCTACGAGGCGCTCAAGCTCGTGGATCGCGACATCACGCTCGAGGTGCAGCAGCAGCTCGGCGACGGCATCGTGCGCACGATCGCCATGGGTGTCTCCGAAGGCCTCAAGCGCGGTCTCACCGTGACGGCGACCGGCGCACCGATCTCGGTGCCGGTCGGGACGGGCACGCTGGGTCGCATCGTCGACGTGCTGGGCGTGCCGCAGGACGAGGCGGGCCCCGTGAAGACCGAGCACCGCTGGCCCATCCACCGCCCGGCACCGTCCTACGACGAACAGGCCGGCGGCCAGGACCTGCTGGAGACGGGCATCAAGGTCATCGATCTGCTGATCCCGTTCGCGAAGGGCGGCAAGATCGGCCTGTTCGGTGGCGCCGGCGTCGGCAAGACCGTGAACATGATGGAGCTCATCAACAACATCGCGAAGGCGCACTCGGGCCTGTCCGTGTTCGCCGGCGTCGGTGAGCGCACCCGCGAAGGCAACGACTTCTACCACGAGATGAAGGAGTCGGGCGTTCTCGACAAGGTCGCGATGGTCTACGGCCAGATGAACGAGCCACCGGGCAACCGTCTGCGTGTCGCGCTCACCGGCCTGACGATGGCCGAGTACTTCCGCGACGAGAAGCAGGCCGACACGGGCAAGGGCCGTGACGTGCTGCTGTTCATCGACAACATCTACCGCTACACCCTGGCCGGCACCGAGGTGTCCGCGCTGCTGGGCCGCATGCCTTCGGCGGTCGGCTACCAGCCGACGCTGGCCGAGGAAATGGGTGTGCTGCAGGAGCGCATCACCTCGACGAAGACCGGCTCGATCACCTCGATCCAGGCGGTGTACGTTCCCGCGGACGACCTGACCGACCCGTCGCCGGCGACCACCTTCGCGCACCTCGACGCGACCGTCGTGCTGTCGCGGCAGATCGCCTCGCTCGGCATCTATCCGGCCGTCGACCCGCTCGACTCCACGAGCCGCCAGCTGGACCCGCTGGTCATCGGCGAGGAGCACTACAACACGGCCCGCGGCGTGCAGGCGATCCTGCAGCGCTACAAGGAACTGCAGGACATCATCGCGATCCTGGGCATGGACGAGCTGTCGGAGGAAGACAAGCAGACCGTGTCGCGGGCGCGCAAGATCCAGCGCTTCCTGTCGCAGCCGTTCCACGTGGCGGAAGTGTTCACGGGCAGCCCGGGCAAGTACGTGCCGCTCAAGGAGACCATCCGCGCGTTCAAGGGCATCATCGCCGGCGAATTCGATCAACTGCCGGAGCAGGCGTTCTACATGGTCGGCACCATCGATGAGGCCGTGGAGAAGGCGAAGACGCTCACCTGATCGGACCCCGGCGCGCCGCCGCACGCGGGCGGGCGCGACGGGTACAGCCGTGACGAACAGCAGGTAACGATATGGCCAACACCATCCACGTCGACATCGTCAGCGCCGAGGGCGAGATCTTTTCGGGTGCCGCCACGATGGTGTTCGTCCCTGCGATCCAGGGCGAGATCGGCATCGCACCGCGGCATGCGCCGCTCCTGACGACGCTGAAGCCGGGTGAGGTGCGCGTGCAGAGCGAAGGTGCCGAGGAGCAGGTTTTCTGGGTCGGTGGCGGTGCGCTGGAGATCCAGCCCCACCTGGTCACGGTGATGGCCGACACCGCCGCACGGGCTCACGACCTCGACGAGGCGGCAGCTCTGGCAGCGAAGCAGCGTGCGGAAGAGGCCTTGCGCGATCGCGTCGGCGCCATGGAAGTTGCCGAGGCGCAGGCGGAACTCGCCCGCGCCGCGGCCCAGCTCAAGGCCATCGAGAAGCTGCGCAAGCTCAAGCGCTGATCAACAAGAGGCACACGGCCGCAGGTCCCGAGGCCAATCGCGCCACCGCAACGGGTTGCCGATTGGGCGGCTGGATGATCGTGGTGCTGCCTGTGGAGCGTGCAGATCACCCGCGCAGCGGGTACGCCACAGGAAACATCCGCGGCTTCCGCTATTGTGCCGGCCCGCCGGGCACAGGCTTCCCTTTGGTCTTCGCCGCTGGTGTTGCCCGATCCCCCGATGCCGACGTGGGGCTCCGACCGTCCCTGGCCGGATGGAGGCTGCAGGCGAAATCCAGAAGGGGTTCCCCTACGGTGTCCGGCTTGATGTCCTCCCACGTGCGAAGAGGCACCGTCGCCTCCACAGGCGCGGAATCGCGCAGGTTGTTCCAGCGGTGCAGCACGGACGCGATCACACTGCGCCGGCGATTGCTGCAGTCCCATTGGTTCTTCTCGGCAACGCTCAGATAATTTCCGGGGGGCTGTGGATCGCGGTATTCGACGCGCACCCACATCGTGACCAGGTCTCCCCTGCGCGCAGCACCCAGGCTCGTCGCAAAGTACACACGATCCGCACCGGTCTCGACCCACTCCCACTCGGAATCGAGTCCGATCTCCAGGTTCTTCACCCAGTCGCCCGCGACTCCCATGCGGGGTACCGAGAGTAACTGGGCGTGGGCGGACCACGAAATGGACGATGCAAGAAGCAACGCAAAAAGACTGCGCGCGCCGTGACGCGCCGGTCGTGCGGTGGCCATTCGCGGATCAACACTGGCAGGGTTGTTCATGGACTTCCGGCCTCCTCACCGCTCATCGGTAGCTCGACACGCAATGGTACATGCCCCGCTGGCGCTATCGTGCCGGTTGCGGGGCGCCCGCCTTGCCGGTGGGTGGCCTGGAGGGCACAGCTGGCGCCACCATCTGCGCCGGCGGATGAATGCTGCAGGCGAACTCCAGCAGGGCTTCGCCCACCGTACCCTTGGGCACACTCTCCCAGGTGCGCAGCGCTGCGGCGGCGGTGTTGGGGTTGGTATCCTGCAGGTTGTTCCAGCCGTGCAGCGTCGTTACCAGTGTGCTGCGCTTGCGCGTACGGCAGTCCCATTCGTCCTTCTCCGCCACGCTCAAGTGCTTGCCGGCAGGCTGCGGATCCCGGAACTCCACGCGTATCCACATCGTGACGATGTCGTCCTTGCGGGTTGCGCCCAGCCGCGTCGCGAAGAACACACGGTCCTCCGCGGTCTGAACCCACTCCCAGTCCGAGTCGAGCCGGATCTCGAGCCGCTTGACCCAGTCGCCTGCGATGCCCATCTGCGGCACGGTGAGCAACTGCGCCCAGGCCGCCGCGGGTGCCACGACCAGCGATGCCAGCACGGCCTTGCGCATCGCGGCCCGCCACCGCCGTCCCGCGCGGCCTCGCCACGTGGTGGCATCGGTCTGCCCGTCGCCCAGGTCCCGATTCCGAAGATCCATGTTCCGTACCTCTGGGTCGAGGATAACAC
>CAYWMY010000123.1:0-8155 GCA_964459405.1 uncultured Steroidobacteraceae bacterium
GCCTCGGCCTCGGTGCGAGCCCTGATCTCGGCGCTCGCCGTGGCCTCGGCCGCGGCCGCGGCGGCGCGCGTCGCGGCGGCTTCTGCCGTGGCCTGCGAGGCGGCCTGCAGGGCGATGTCCAGATCCTGCCGCGTCACGGTGAGCTGCTGCAGCAGCTGCGCCAGACGTGACTCCAGATCCGCAGTGGCGGCGGTGCGCGCCGCGATCGCGCTCTCGATCGCGGCCAGACGCTGCGGCACCCCGGACTGCTCCAGCGCGCGCTGCGACTCGGCAAGAGCAGATTCGCGCAGCTCGCTCTCCAGCCGCTGCCTGGCCTCGCGGGTCCGCAGACGCTCGAGCAGGGTTTCGATCTGCAGGTCCCGGTCGCGGATGGCCTGTTCGAGACCGGCACGCAGCGCCGCGATGCGACCACTTTCGCGGCGCGCGACCCCGAGCTCGTGCTCCCGCTCGCGCGCGGCGCCGTTCGCGGCCTCGAGCGCCTGCTCGAGGCGCGCCACCTCCAGGCGCAACTGCGCCACTTCGTCTCCCTGGCGAGCCGCCTGCCGCAGCTTCTCCTGCTCCAGCGACGACTGCGCCTCACGCAGCGCCCGGTGCGCCTGCTGCTCCGCCTCGAGTTCCGCGCGCAGGCCCTGAGCCTCCGCCTGGTACCGCTGCAGCGCGCCCTGCGCCTCCGCCTCGAGGTGGCGACGCACGGACAGCAGTTCCTCATCGAGCTGCGCACACCGCGCCTCGAGCCGCGTGCAGGCCGCCTGCTGCGCCTGCAGTTCGCCGCTCAGCCGGTTGACTTCGGCGACGCGCTGGTCGACTTCCTGCCGCAGGGCCGCACGTTCGCGCTCATGCTCGGTGGCCGCCTGCTCGAACCGGCTCTGTGCGGCCTCCAGCGCCGCACCGAGTTCCGTCGCCTCGGCGCGATGGCGCCGCAGCTCGGCATCGAGCGCCGCCTGCGCCTCCTCGGCAATGGCGAGGCGCGCACCCGCATCGCGCAGGCGTGCGGTCTCCTGCTGCTCGGCGTGCAACCGCGTCCGCAGCTGCTCGACCCTGGCTTCAAGCTCCGCGTCAGCCTCGCCGGCCTGGCGCAGCGTTTCGCGCAGGGCCGCCAGTTCGCGCTCGCGCACAGCGAGGTGGTTCTCGAGTTCCTCGACACGGGCGGGTACGGCGGGTCCGATGACCACCGTGGCGGTCGGATCGAATGCCCGCGGGCCCTCGTGCCCGTCACCGAACTGCAGAACGGGCAGCCGGTCAGTACGGTCGAGGTCGTCCTGGTCGTCGCCGATCGGGCTGCTCATGGCGGGCCTGACAATGAAATGCTGCCGACGGTCTCCCGGCACCCGTCGGGTACCCGGCCGTGGACGGGCCCCCATGATGTCAAATTCGAAGGCGGCCGTGCACGCCGGAACGGACGTGGTACCCGCCGCTGCCGGTGGCCCGGGACCTCGCAGCGATCAGGAGTCCAGGAAGGCGCGCAGCTGCTGTACGAGACCGCCAGCCAGCGGCTGGAGCAGCCGCGGACCGTCAGCGACGTCGATGCAGCGCGCACCCGGAATCAGAGCCGCGGCACGCCGCGTGACATCGGCGAGATCGTCCTGCGCGCGCAGCACCAGAGCAGGCTGTTTGACCAGCATGAGCCGCTCGGCAGTCGCGTGTGCGAGCCCGGCGTCCGCGAGCGCCGCACCTCCGGCCGCGTTGCGCAGCTGTTCGACGAAGACCTCGCCCAGCGTCTCCAGCGCCACGGCCGGGCCCAGGTTCGTCCGCAGCCGCCTCCAGATCTCCACGAGGTGGCCCCCGTCCTCGCGCGGGGCCAGCCTCGCCATCTCCGTTGCGCGCGCACGGCGCTCCTCGGCGGACAGGCAGGGCACCCCGAGCAGGACCAGATGCCGCACCCGGGCCGGCAGCGCGAGCGCCGCTTCCACGGCGATCTGCGATCCGACCCTGATCGCGATCAGGTCGAACTCACGCAGGCGCAGTCCATCGACGAAATCGGTGATCGCACCCACATAGTCCTCGATGCTGCGCGGCGTCGTGTGGACCTCGGACCCGCCGGAGCCAGGCAGGTCGGGCGCATAAACCGATCGGTCACGGCCGAACTCGGCGAGCACGTCGCTGAAGACCGCGCTCGCCGCGCCCGCATCGTGCAGACACACGAGCGTACGTGCCTCATCGAAGCCGCCGCTCGACGGAAACGCGCTGCGCACATGCAGCTGGCCGAAGCGGCAGTCGGCATAGAGACGGCGCAGGTGCACGGCCGGCACCGCGACGGGCTGTGTCCTCGAATCGATCTTTCGCGACATGGGTTCAGGTCAGCCTCAGCTGTGAGTGGTCGTCGACTCCGGGCACCGGCGCGCGGGCACGCTCGAACTCCGCGTGGCCCGGCGCCGGCTTCCCCGGATTGGGACCCTCGCCCGGCTCATCCCGCGGCCGCGATGAGTCCGCGCGTCACGGGCCAGCCGGTCAGCGGCTGCTGCCGGGCGGAGTCCGTGGGCCTCGTCGCCCATCCCCGCAGCCCGCGGCCACATTGATGCACGATGCCCAAACCTGCGCCTGCGAGCACGGTCGCAAATGCGAGACGACGATGGGGTCGGGGGCTCGGGGACGGCTGCCAGCCGCGGCGGCACGCCGGCGACCCGATCGGAACCGGTGAGCCCACCGCCCTGTCGCCGCCGACCATGGTCGCCCCGGAGGCCGGAGCGGGCGCCCGCTGGGGGCCCCCGGCTTCGAGCGCGTCTCACGGCCGTCCCTGCGGCCGGAGCGGGCGACCCTGTGGAGCGCCGATGGCCCATTGCGGCGGTGTACGTACCGACTGCGTGACAGGCGAGCACAGGCCCTCAGCTGACGGCATTTTGAACAGGCGCCGTGCCAGCGGCAAGCCGCGACCGTAAAGGCCGACGCAGACCCGATGGCCCAGGGTGCTGCGGCGGGTCCCTGCGGGGATCCGGCCCCGCCCCGCAGGACCCGGGCGACACCCCGCGGAGATGGCTGGCCGTCCGCTGGCGCCTGTGTAGAATCCGGCAGAGGGATGCCACGCGGAGGTGAAGGATCGATGCGTACCGTAAGACAACTGCTGTCCGGCAAGAACCGGGCAATATTCAGCGTGGACGTGGACGACCCGGTGCTGGAAGCGATCCGTGTGATGGCCGAGAAACGCATCGGCGCGCTGCCGGTACTGCGCAAAGCAGCGCTCGTCGGGATCATGTCGGAACGCGACTACGCGCGGAAGGTCGTACTGCTCGGGCGTTCCTCGGCCGAGACCCCCGTCTCGATGATCATGAGTTCGCCGGTCGTGACAGTGACCAGCGCGGACTCCGTGCAGCACTGTATGGAGGTCATGACCGCGCGGCGCATCCGCCACCTGCCGGTGGTGGACGACGGCAAACTGGTCGGCATCATTTCCATCGGTGACTGCGTCAAGAGCATCATTGACGAGCAGCGTGCCGAAATCGAGGACCTCAAGCGTTACATCGCCGGCTGAACGCGGCCGCGACGGGCAGCGCGCCCGGTGCAGCCGGTTGCGGGGTTTCCCGCCGAGGGCCCGTGCCGATGCCCGGGTACTGATCCTGGGCAGCATGCCGGGCAGAGCTTCGCTGCAGGCGGGCGAGTATTACGCGCACCCGCACAACGCCTTCTGGCGCATCATGGGCGCACTCTTCGGCACGCCGGCGGATGCGCCGTATGCCGAGCGCGTTGCGGCGCTCATCGACCACCGCGTGGCGCTGTGGGACGTGATTGCGACCTGCAGCCGGCGTGGCAGCCTCGATGCCCACATCGATCCGGCCAGCATCGTCGTCAATGACTTCGCGGCATTCCTGGGCCGGCACACGAACATTCAGGTCGTGTGCTTCAATGGCGCGACGGCCGAGAGGCTGTACCGTCGCCACGTGCTGCCGGGGCTCAGCACAGGCACGCGGGCGCTGCCGGGGATGCGGCTGCCCTCGACGAGCCCGGCGCACGCGGCACGCAGCTATGCCGCGAAGCTTGCGGCCTGGCATGCAGTGCTCGACGCCGTCGGCTGAGCAACCCCCGCAGCCTGTCCCGGCGGCCACCCGGCCCCGGGAGCCTGTTTCCTGCTCCACGCGCGGTGGAAGCCACTGCGCAATGCGGGCGGCAACCCGCGGTTCTCTGCTGCCCCGTGCGCGGGCCCGTCCGGGTAGCCGCGGTGCCGGCCGGCGCGGCAGGCGCTCTACCAGACGCCCGTGTTCGGCATGGACTTCCACGGCTCCGCCGCGGGCAGCGGCGCGCCCCGCTGCAGCAGTTCGATCGAGATGTTGTCGGGAGAGCGGATGAACGCCATGCGCCCGTCGCGCGGCGGGCGGCTGATGGCAACCCCCTGCGACCGCAGCCGCTCGCAGGTGGCGTAGATGTCATCGACCTCGTAGGCGAGATGCCCGAACGCGCGGCCGATGCTGTATTCCTCCGGATCCCAGTTCCAGGTCAGTTCCAGCTGCGCGCCCTCGTCACCCGGTGCGGCGAGGAATACCAGCGTGAAGCGGCCCTGCGGACTCTCGCGGCGCCCGACTTCCCGCAGGCCGAGCTTGTTGCAGTAGAAGTCGAGCGACTGCTCCAGGTCGCTGACGCGAACCATCGTGTGCAGGTACTTCATGGACACCTCGAGACCTACGCCGTGGCGTGCCGCCGCGATGACTTCGAAGCAATGCCGCGGCGTGCGCCTCAGAACATCTCGTTGGCGCCCGGCGGCCTGATCTCGACGCGCGCCCGCGAGCGGATGAAATCGCCCGTGATCATCTCGTCGTAGGCCTGGCCCGGCCCCACCATCGGATAAACGCCCGCGTCGGGATCGATGATGACCTCCAGGAACGCGGGCCCCTTGAAGGCGACGAACTCGGCGATCACGCGCGGCACATCGGCCTTGCGCTCGAGCCGGACGGCGTACGGGAACCCGTCCGCCTGCGCGGCCTTGATGAAGTCCTTCTTGTGCAGCGTCTTGTCGCTGGCCGACAGGCGCCCCTTGAAGAACAGCCGTTGCCACTGCTTCACCATGCCGTCGCCGAAATTGTTCAGCACCACGACCTTCACCGGCAGGTCGTAGGTCGTCACGGTTTCCAGCTCGCCGAGGTTCATGCGGATGCTGCCATCGCCGTCGAGGTCGATGACGAGCCGCTCCGGATGCGCGAACTGCGCGCCGATCGCGGCCGGCAGACCGAACCCCATCGTGCCCATGCTGCCCGAGGTGAGCCACAGCCGTGGTGAACGGAAATCGAAGTACTGCGCGGCCCACATCTGGTGCTGGCCCACGCCGGTGGTGATGATCGCCTCGCCGCGCGTGTGACGGTTGATCTCCTCGATCACGTAGTAGGGCTGGATGAGCCCGCTGTCGCGGTCGTAGTTCATCGCATGGTCGCGCTTGAGCGCGTCGCAGTGCGCGCGCCACGCGGACCAGTCGGCTGCGAAGCCGCGCGCCTGCGCGTGCCGCGTCAGGGTCTGCAGTGCGTCGGCGACCCGGCCGACGTAGTGCCAGTCGACCCGCTTCACCTTGTTGATCTCCGACACGTCCACATCGAAGTGCGCGATGTAACGCGCGTACGGCGCGAACTGCGCCGGCACCCCGGCGACGCGGTCGTCGAAGCGCGCGCCGACGGCGATCAGAAGGTCGCAGTCCTGCACGGCGTAGTTGGCGAAGGCCGCGCCATGCATGCCGAGCATGCGCAGCGACAGCGCCTCCGTCGTGTCGACGGCGCCGATACCCATCAGCGTGGTCACCACAGGAATGCCGAAGGTCGTCGACAGCTCGCGCAGCGCAGCGACGGCGTCACCGTGCACCACGCCACCGCCCGCATACAGCAGCGGGCGGCGCGACCGCGCCAGCGCGGCGAGCAGCGCGTCGCAGTGCCCGGGATCGAGCGAGGCCTCCTCGACGCGCGCGAGCCGTTGCCGGTAGCCGGGAACGTCGAGACGCGCCGCACCGTCGAAGGGTCCCGACCAGTTCTGCACGTTCTTCGGCACGTCGACCACGACCGGGCCCGGGCGACCGGTCCGCGCGATCTCGAAGGCGCTGCGGATCGTGGCCTCCAGCTTGGCGGGATCCGTGACCAGGAAGACGTGTTTCGCGACGGCGCCCATGATCGACGGCACCGGCGCCTCCTGGAACGCGTCGGTACCGATCGCGCTGGTCGGCACCTGGCCGCAGATCACCACGATCGGCACCGAATCCGCCATGGAGTCGCGCACCGGCGTCACGGTGTTGGTGGCACCGGGACCGGAAGTGACCATGCAGACACCGACCTTGCCGCTCGCACGCGCATAGCCCGCGGCCATGAAAGCGGCACCCTGTTCGTTGGCGGCCACAACCAGCGGCATGCCACGGCGACCGGCCTGCTGCTCATCCTGATTGAACATGAACACCGCGTCGTAGGTCGGCAGAATCGCGCCGCCGGAGTAGCCGAAGATCGTGCCGACGCCTTCATCGGCGAGGACGCGGACAATGATCTCGGCGCCGGTCATGACCTGGCCGGCGCGGGGATGAACCGACGGTGTTGCGGAGGAAGCGCAGTTCATGACAGCGTTCACGACGGTTGTTCCGATCTATAATGCACTGCAACAGAGCCTAGCAGCCCCGTGGAGCTGAGTCTATTCTCCACGGGGCCACTCTGCTATTTTGCGCCGCAAAGGCGGCCTTCCGGGGTACTCGCAAGAGTCCCCGCGGCAGCCTCGGCAGAAGCCGGAGGTCAGCGCGGGGAGATCCGGGCACCCGCACCGGCGGACTCACGGACCGACCCAGGACGGCTCATGCGGCACATTATCGCGATTCTGCTCGAGAACGAAGCCGGGGCGCTCACGCGCGTCACGGGGCTTTTTTCCTCCCGCGGCTACAACATCGAGTCGCTTTCCGTGGCACCCACGGAGGATCCCAGCGTATCCCGCATCACGCTCGTTACGACCGGCGATGACGCCGTGATCACGCAGATCGTGGCGCAGGTCAACAAGGTCGTGGACGTGGTCAGCGTGCTCGACATGACGCGCGGACAGCACTTCGAGCGGGAACTGCTGCTGGCGAAGCTGCGCGTGCCGAAGGATCAGATCCCCGTCCTCAACGAGCTCGTCGAGGAAGCCGGGGGCCGCGTCCTGGACAACACGGCCGACACCGTCGTGATCGAACTCACCAGCGGCGAGGCGATGATCAACCGCTTCATCGCGGCCGCGGGACAGCGCGGCGAGATCATCGAAGTCGTGCGCAGCGGCGCGCTCGGCATCGCGAGCGGACCCGGCACCCTGCGACTCGCGATCACCTGACCACCACGCGGCGGTACGCCGGATCCGCCGGCGGATCGGCTGTGTGTACGCCCCGGCGTCTTCGACCCGCACCCGCGACCCGTGACCGGGCTGCCGGGGGGCTCAGGCCGGGATCGGGCGACCGAGCAGCCGCAGCGCCTCGCGAGCGGCCCGCAGACCCGACAGCCATGCGCCATGCACGGATCCCGCTCCGACCGTGGCCGTGTGTTCCCCCGCGAACAACAGTTGCGCCTGTACCGGACGCGCCAGCACGTCGCGCGTACGGAAGCGCCCCGGCACGGCATGGGAATGCGATCCTCGCGACCAGGGATCGACCAGCCAGCGCGTCGCCGCACCCTTGTCGAAATCCCTGGCCACGCCGCTGCCGAGCAGATCCTTGAGCGCGGCCAGTGCGAAATCGATCTGCGCCTGCTCGCCCGCCGCCTCGAGCTCGACCGCCGCCGCGCCGCCGATCTCGGCGACGCAGAAGTTTCCGCTGTCGGGCGGCACCAGGATCCGCAGCGGCGCCGATGCCGCTTCGTCCGCCGGCACGAGGTAGCCCGCGAGCTCCTCGAGCGGCGTTCTGCGGAAGCGCAGCGCGACCTTGTCGACGACACCGGCCGGCAGGTCGTGGCAGGCCTGCAGCACGGACTCCGGCAGCGCCGGATCAAACGTGAGTCCACCGCCCGCGATGACCGCGGCCGGCACAGTCACGACGACCACGCCAGCCTCGAGGGTGCCATTGGCGGTCTCTATACGGGCTCGTGGCCCACCGAGCCGGATGCGCCGTACCGGCGTCGACAGGCGCACAGCAAGCTTCTGTGCCAGCGCATCGAACAACCCCGACAGGCCGCGCGGCGCGACGAGCGCCTGATCACCCGCCTCCGTACCGGCCGCGTCCAGCACCGACAACTGCTCGAGGCCCGTGCCATGC
>CAYWMY010000124.1:0-8149 GCA_964459405.1 uncultured Steroidobacteraceae bacterium
CGGGCGATACGCCGCGCCACACACCACAGCAGTGCCGGCTCAGGCAGGTGGTGCAGCAGACTGTTGCTGACGACGGCATCGACGTCCCGGATCCCGCCGGGCATGCCGTCGAGCATCGCGCGCACGAACCGGACGCGCGGCGCGAGCGCCGGCGCCGCGGCCAGCGCATTACCTGCCAGCGCCAGCATGGCAGCCGCACCGTCGACGCCGGTCACGTGAGCGTGCGGGTGGCGCGCGGCAAGACGCAGCGCGATGTCGCCGGGCCCGCAGCCCAGATCGACGATGGTGCCGCCGGTGAAGTCCGGGAACGCGGTGGAGAAATGCTCCACGAACGCCGTGTTCGGCTCGTCGAAGTCCGCGCGCGCGTAGGCGAGCGCCTGCGCGGCATCGTCCATCAGCTCGGGCTCGGGCGTACGCTGCATCACTCAGTCACCGGCGGCCGTGGAACCGGCCCTCCCGCCTTCTGAAGCCTCGATCTGCGCATCCAGCGCCCGATCATGGCCCTCGCGCGCGGCGTCGAGGCGCTGCTGCGCGCGGCCCGGTGCCTGCATCAGCGGGTCGAGCACCGTCTCCGCGGCCGGCTCGCCGACAGCCTCGGCGGCATCCTGCGATCCGCCGCCGCAGCCCGGCAACTGGGCGATCACGGCCAGCGTCGCGAGGATCTGCACGAACAATCCCGGCTTCATGGTGACTTGCTCCCTGCACGCGCGGAACGAACCCGATCCCGCGAGGCCGGCTGCGGACCACGAGTGACCCGCAAGGGCCCGGCGATCAGTGATCGCGCATACGGCTGATGTCCAGTGCCACGAGGAAATACTCGAACAGATAATTGATCTGGGCGACGTTGTCCTGCATGCGGTGATCGGCATCGATGATGTGCAGCGTCGCCTGGTGCTGCCGCGCGAAGCGGATGCTGTTGTCGACCGGCACCACGTCGTCGCGCCAGCCGTGCACGATCGTGATCGGGCACGGCGCCGGCTTCGGCGTCTGCGCCTCGTGGCCCGGCATGTAGAAGGCCGGCGCGAGCAGGAACAGCCCCTGGGCCCGCAGCAGCACCGAGGCACTGGTCGCGACATGACCGCCGAGACTCGAGCCGACCAGCACGAGGTCGCCCTGCAGGTCGCGGCAGAAGCTCAGCAGCCGCGTCACGCGGTCCTGTGGATCGTCCACGCCGCGGTAATCGACCGACTCCGGCTTCCAGCCCTCGCTGCGCGCGATGTCGGCCATGGCCGAAATCTTGGTGCCCCATGGTCCGCTCTCCTTGCCATGGGAAAAAACGACGTAACGTGCGGTCATTGCGGACTCCGGCGGGCGATGGCACGCGCGGCACGGGGCAGTCCGTGCGCCGGCGCGGCCGGGATGTTAACAGTGCATCCGCGCCAAAAGAATCAGCGACCGCCGCGCAGGCGACCGCGTGAGCGGGGCGGTCCCCAGAGTGCCCGGTCCAGGTCGGCCTCACCGCCTGCAGGCCCGAGATCCACCCGCCGGCCATGCAGGGTGAGCCCCTCGGCCTCGAGCCTCCTGCGCTGCTCCGCGTCTGCCGCGCTGCCGGCCGGCAGACACAGCCGCCCGCCAGCACCGACGACGCGATGCCAGGGCAACCCGAGTTCGTCGGGCGCAAGGCGCAGCGCGCGCCCCACGAGGCGCGCACGCCCGGGGAGTCCGGCCGCGGCCGCAATCACGCCATAGCTCGCGACCGTGCCCCGTGGAATCCTCGCCACCCGGGACCAGATGCGTTCCAGCAGTCGACGATCCATGACCATCACAGTCCCGCGCCCTGGCGCGCTCAAGAATCCTGCCTGCGCGCCGCTGTGGATCTCATGGTGTCACGAGTCGATCGAGGTGACGACCTGCCGGAGGCGACAACGATCATCGCGGCGGGCGACGCGCTGTACGCGGCGCAGGCGCTGCCGCTGTTCCACGGCCTGGACCCCGGGATCATCGCGGCGATCGCGCGTGAGATCTCCTGGTTCACGCTGCCAGGTGGTTCCACGCTGTTCGAGCGCGGCGAGGCCTCCGATGCGATCTATTTTGTCACGGCCGGCTCGCTCGGTGTGATGCCTGCGGGCGGCGCTGCGCCACGACCCGTGGCACGCCTCGGTGCCGGCGAGAGCGTCGGTGAGATGGGCATGATCTCGGGCCGGCCACGCAGCGCCCGCGTCGTCGCCATGCGCGACAGCGTGCTCGGGCGGCTCAGCCGCGAGGCCTTCTCGACCGTGCTGCTGCGTCACCCGGCCGCCGTCATGCGCTTCGCGGAGCTGATGGTCGAGCGCCTCGCCGACCCGGGCAGGCCGGCGCACGAGACGCGCCCCCGGACGATCACCCTCGTGCCGCACGGCATCGATGTCGACATCGCCGGCTTCGCGCTCGATTTCGTGAATGCCCTCAACTCAGCCGGGCGCGCCGAGCTCGTCTGGAGCGCGCGCGGCGGATCGCACACGAGCCAGTGGTTTCACCAGATCGAGGCCCGCAACGACTTCGTGGTCTATGCGACCGACCCCGGCAATTCGCCCTGGACGCGCCTGTGTGCCCGGCAGGCCGACGTCGTGCTGCTGCTCGCGCGGGCCGCGGGCGAGCCGGGGCCATGGCGGGCGCTGGAGGGCAGCCAGTTCGCCGCAGAGCGCAGCGAGCTCGTGTTGCTGCACGATGACACGATCGTCTCCGGCGCCGCGGCACGCTGGCGCGAGCACCTCCCGGGGATCGCGCACCATCATGTGCGCAACGAGGCGGACACCGCGCGCGTCGCGCGGCTGCTCACAGGCCGCGCCATCGGCATCGTGCTGTCGGGCGGCGGCGCACGCGGCTTCGCGCACATCGGCGTGGTGCGGGCGCTGCGCGAATACGGCATCGCGGTCGACCGCGTCGGCGGCACCAGCATGGGCGCGATCATGGGGGCGGCTGTCGCTGCGGACTGGAGCGACGCGGAGATGATCGAGCGCTTCCGGCGCAGCTTCGTCGCCACCAATCCGCTCGCCGACTTCACGCTGCCGATCGTCTCGCTGGTATCCGGGCGCAAGGTCAGCCGTCTGCTCCGGCGCGAGTTCGGTGAGATCGACATCGCGGACCTGCCGCTGCCGTACTTCTGCGTCTCGGCGAACCTGACCACCGGCGGGCTTGGCGTGCACGACACCGGCGAGCTGTGGCGCTGGCTGCGCGCCTCGCTCGCGATTCCCGGCGTGCTGCCGCCCGTGTTCCGCGGCGGCGAAGTCTACGTCGATGGCGGCGCGATGAATAATCTCCCTGTGGATGTGATGCAGGAGCGCCGCCGCGGCCCCGTCATCGGCGTCGACGTGGGTGCCGACCGCGCCTTCACGGCCGACATCGAGGAAACGGACCTGCCACCGTTGTGGCGGCTGGCGGCCCTTCTCGGCGGCCGGCGGCGCCGCCCGAACATCCTGCAGATCCTGTGGCGCACGGGCATGGTGAACAGCGCCGCCGCAACCGCGCACATGCGCCGGCAGACGAGCCTGCTGCTGCGGCCGCCTCTCGAATCCATCGACCTGCTGAACTGGAAGTCATTCGACCGCGCGATCGCGCTGGGTTACGACCACGCGCGGCGCGTGCTCGATGAGCGTGACGGGAAGCTGTAGCCCTGAGAGCCCGGTGCCGGGACGCCATGGCGGGTAGCCCGGCGGGCTCGGCAGCGAAGGATGGCTCCGGGCCAGGACAGCGGGCCTGCGCTTGTCCGGCGGCACACTGCGCCGGATACTAAGGGGCATGACCGATGAGCGCTACCTGACCGGCCAGCTGCTGATCGCGATGCCGTCGCTGGCGGATCCGAATTTCTCGCAGACCGTGACCCTCATCTGCGAACACACGGACCGCGGCTCGCTGGGCATCGTCATCAACCGCCCCATGCCGATGCGCATGGGTGAGGTGTTCGAGCAGCTGTCCATCGAAGCAGCCACGCCAGCCTTGCGCGAGCTGCCGGTGCTGCGCGGCGGCCCCGTGCAGCCCGATCGCGGGTTCGTGATCCACTCCGGCAGTCAGCGTTCCTGGGAATCCTCGATGGAAGTGGCCGAGAGTCTCGTCGTCACGACTTCCCGCGACATCCTGAAGGCCATTGCGCAGGGCGAGGGGCCGGAGCGCATCGTCATGGCGCTCGGCTATGCGGGCTGGGACGCGGGACAGCTGGAGGCCGAGATCTGCCAGAACGCCTGGCTCAATGCTCCCTGCGATCCGGGCGTCGTGTTCGATGTCCCCTTCGAGGCGCGGTGGCATGCCGCGGCGCGGGCCCTGGGCGTCGACCTCAACCGACTGAGCCGATTCTCGGGTCGTGCATGAGTCCGGGTGCCGCCCGCACTGTACTGGCGTTCGATTTCGGTCTGCGACGTATCGGCGTGGCAGTGGGCAACACGCTGACCGGCACCGCGCGCCCCCTGGAGACCCTCATCGCGAGCGCCGGCGAGCCGGACTGGCAGCAGATCGAGCGGATCTGTGCCGCGTATCCGCCGGCCCTTTGCCTGGTGGGAGTTCCCTGTCATATTGATGGCAGCGAGAGCACGCTGGCCGGGTGCGCGCGCGCCTTCGCGACAGAACTCCGCAGCCGGGCCCGCTGCGAAGTGGTCATGGTGGATGAAACGCTGTCCTCGCGTGCCGCCGACGAGGTGCTGCGCAGCGAGCGTGCGGCCGGCAGCCGGACACGCCGCGTGCGCCGCGGCGACGTGGATCAGATGGCCGCGGCGCTGCTGCTGATGCAGTGGCTGCGGCAGCCGGCCGCCCGGCACGGTTGACACGCCGTTCGTGTTGCAGCCTCGACGGGAGCCCTGGTTGGCCAGCTTCTCTCAGTTTGATCCCCGCGGTGGACTTCGGCATCTCGTCAGCATCGACGGCCTTCCAGCCGACGTGATCCGCGAACTCCTCGACCGGGCGGACCATTACCTGCGCCGGCCGGGCGACCCTGCTCCGCACCTGCGCGAGCTCGAGGGAATGACGATCGCCAACATATTCTCAGAGCCCTCGACCCGCACGCGTGCCTCGTTCGAGGTCGCGGGCAAGAGACTGGGAGCCGACGTCATCAATCTCGACCTGATGCTGTCGTCGCGCGCCAAGGGCGAGACCATCCTCGACACCGTGCACACGCTCGAGGCCATGCAGGTCGATGTATTCGTGATCCGCGATGCGCAGGCCGGTGTGCCGCAGTTCGTCGCCGAGAACGTGCGCAGTCACGTCAGTGTGCTGTCCGCCGGCGAGGCCCATGTCTCTCATCCGACCCAGGGACTGCTCGACGCGCTGACCATCCGCCAGTTCAAGGGCGGGTTCCGTGATCTCGTGGTCGCCATCGTGGGCGACATACGGCACTCGCGCGTTGCGCGGTCGACGGCGCAGACACTGATGGCGCTCGACGTCGGCGAACTGCGGCTGGTTGCACCGCCAGCGCTGATGCCGGATGCCGATGAGCTCGCCGGCCTGCACCGCATCGAAAGCCTGGACGAAGGCATAGACCATGCCGACGTGGTCATGATGCTGCGCATCCAGCGCGAACGCATGACCGAGGCCCACCTACCGGATCAGGACGACTATTTCGGGCACTGGGGGCTCACCCGGGAGCGGCTGCGGCGCGCCCGGCCCGAGGCGATCGTCATGCATCCCGGCCCGATGAACCGCGGCGTCGAAATCGCATCGGAAGTGGCCGACGGGCCGCAGTCCGTCATCCGGCAGCAGGTCACCAACGGCGTTGCGGTCCGCATGGGCGTCCTGTCGCGGATCGCCGCCGACCGACGGAAGCGCGGCACGTGAACTGCGGCTCGCACCGGGGCACGATCGCCATAGAGGATGCCGAAGTCCTGTCGCAGGACAGCTGGGCCGGTGCGCAGTACGTGCTGCGGCTCCGCTCACCGCGCTGCGCGGCCAGGGCCACACCGGGGTCGTTCGTGCACTTGAGCTGCGGGGCCGGCATACCCATGCGCCGGCCACTGTCGATCATGCGCGCCGATCCCGCCGCCGGCACGATCGAAATCCTCTACAAGGTCATCGGGCAGGGTCTCGCGGCACTTGCCGCACGTCGGCCCGGAGACACCGTTTCCTGCCTGGGCCCCATCGGTTGCGGCTTCGTGCCGGAAATCGCGCGGCCGCGGTGCCTGCTGATCGGCGGCGGTGTGGGAATCCCACCCGTGATCTTCCTCGCCGAGTCTCTGAACAAGGACCGGTCCGCCGGCTGGCAGCCGCTGGTTCTGATGGGTTCGGAACTGCCGTTCCCGTTTCACGTACGCCGCGCGGCCACGCCGGTGCACGGGATTCCCCCGGAGGCCACGGGCGCAATGCCGCTGCTGGAGTCGCTGGGGATACCCAGCCGTCTCGCGAGTCGCGCGGGTCTGGCCGGCTGCTATTCCGGTTTTGTCACCGAACTCGCGGCCGACTGGCTCGGCACGCTCGACACCGCGACGCGGCTCGAAGTGGCGGTCTACGCCTGCGGGCCCACGCCGATGCTGCGCGCGTGTGCCGTGCTCGCGCGCCGCTTCGACGTGCCGTGCCAGGTGTCACTGGAGGAGTACATGGCCTGCGGCGTGGGGGGCTGCGCCGGCTGTGCCGTGCCGGTCGCGACGCCCGAGGGGCCGGCCATGAAGCGTGTGTGCGTCGACGGCCCCGTCTTCCGCGCGGACGCGGTGTTTCCGGCCGTCGCGCAGGGCTGACCGCCGTCAGCCGAAATTGATGCGCGCCTCGAGATTGGTGCGCGAGTCCGCGTTCCGCAGCGCTTCCTCGAGATCGATGGTGCCCTGGCGGTAGAGGGCCAGCAGCGCGCCGTCGAAGGTCTGGATGCCGCGTTCGCTCGACTGGCCCATGGCTTCCTTCACGCCGATGACGTCCCCCTTCTTGATCAGCTCCTGCATGTGCGGCGTGTTGATCAGCACTTCCACGGCCGGCACACGGCGCGCGTTGCGCGCCCGCACCAGCCGCTGCGACACGATGCCCCGCAGGTACTGCGACAAGTCGAGGAAGACCTGCTCGTGCTGGTCGCGGGGGAACATGTTGATGATGCGGTCGAGCGTCTCCGCCGCATTGTTCGCGTGCAGCGTGGCGATGCACAGATGCCCGGTACCGGCGAGGTTGATCGCGGCCTCCATGGTCTCCCGGTCGCGGATCTCGCCGATCAGGATGACGTCCGGCGCGGCCCGCATCGCGCTGCGCAGGGCGCGCGCGTAAGAACGCGTGTCGAGCCCGACTTCGCGCTGGTTCACGATCGATCTCTTGTTCGTGTGCAGGAACTCGATCGGATCCTCGATCGTCAGTATGTGGTCGGACGCATTCTCGTTGCGGTGATTGATCATCGCCGCCAGCGTCGTCGACTTGCCCGAGCCGGCCGCCCCGACCATGAGCAGCAGCCCGCGTTTGCTCATGGCCAGGTCGACGACGGACTCCGGCACGCCGAGGCTCGCGAACACCGGCACCTCGGAGCTGATGTAGCGCAGCACGATGGCCGGATAGCCGCGCTGGTAAAACACGTTGGCACGGAACCGGCCAACCCCCGGTTCGGATATCGCGAAATCGATCTCCAGTTCCCGGTTGAAGTATTCGAGCTGTTCCGCCGTCATCAGGCCGAACGCGATCTGACGCACGGCCTCGGCGGGGATCACCTGCCTGTTGACAGGGTGGATCACTCCCTCGATCTTGATCTTGATCGGGGAATTGGACGTGAAGAACAGGTCCGAGGCACGTTTCTGCGCCATGAGTCGCAACAGCGACTTGACCCGGATGTGCTGCTGCCCGCCTTCGCTGCGGACCAGCGCATCCTCGGGCTCAGAAGAGCCGGCCGTCATTGGATTCATCTACGATTCTCAGTGAGCTGGAAGCCTCTGCCTGGACCTTGTCCTCGCGCTTGCTCTCGAGCTTGATCTTCAGGCGCAGTTCGTTCTTCGAGTCAGCGTTCCGCAATGCCTCCTCGTAGGAGACGTGCCCGGATTCATAGAGATCGAACAGCGCCTGATCGAAGGTCTTCATGCCGAGGCGGGTCGAGCGCGCCATGACCTCCTTGATCTTCGCGACCTCGCCCTTGAAGATCAGGTCGGAGATCAGCGGCGAGTTGATCATGATCTCCATCGCCGCGATGCGTCCGGCGGTTTTCTCGCGTACCACGAGACGCTGCGAAATCATGGCGCGGATATTCAGTGACAGGTCCATCAGCACCTGCTCGCGCTTGTCCTCCGGGAAG
>CAYWMY010000125.1:0-8127 GCA_964459405.1 uncultured Steroidobacteraceae bacterium
GCGCGCTCGCGTCGGTGTGTCTGCTGCTGGTGGCAGCGCCCCGCGGCCTCGCCGCGGAAGCGACCCACCGACACCTGGGTGCCGCGAGCTGCGCTTCCAGCAACTGCCACGGCAAAGTGGCGCCGCAGCCGGGTCAGAACGTCGCGTTGAACGAGTACCGCGTGTGGTCGCAGGACGATCGCCATTCGCTGGCTTACCGCACGCTCGAGACCGCGGAGTCGAAGCTGATCGCCCAGAAGCTCGGGCTGCCGAGCGCGACGACAGCGAAGATCTGCCTGGACTGCCACGCCGACAACGTGCCGCAGGCGCGCCGCGGGCCGAAGTTCCAGCTCTCCGACGGCGTGGGCTGCGAGGCCTGCCACGGCGGTGCCGAGAAGTGGATCGAGAGCCACGCTGAGCGCAAGGCGACCCACCGCGACAACGTCGCGAAGGGCATGACCGCGCTCGAGGCGCCGCGGCGCCGCGCCGAGCTGTGCGTGAACTGCCACGTCGGCGCCGCGGACCGCTTCGCCACGCACGCGATCATGGGTGCGGGCCACCCGCGTCTGAGCTTCGAGCTGGAGTCCTTCACCGCAAACCAGCCGGCGCACTACGTCGTCGACGAGGACTACGTGCGCCGCAAGGGCCGGCCGGGGGGCGTGAATCTCTGGCTCGCCGGGCAGGCGGCCGCGGCGTCGCGCCAGCTCGCGCTGCTGCAGAGCAATCGCTTCCTGCCGGGCGGGCTGTTCGCGGAGCTGGCGTTCTACGACTGCCACAGCTGTCACCACCGCATGAATGAGCGCCGCTGGACCGCCGCGCGCGCCGGTGCCGGAGTCAAGCCCGGGTCGCTGCGGCTGCAGCAGCAGCATTTCCTGATGCTCGAAGCGGCGGCCCAGGCCCTTGGCGCCGGCCCCGCTGCGCGCCAGCTCGCCGACGGACGCGCCGCGCTGATCCGCGCCGGGCAGTCGGATGCGGCCGCGGTGCGCGCTTCCGCGGCGCGGCTCGCGGGGCTGATCCGCGCGCAGGAATCCTGGACCACGCGCGCCCATGGCCGTGAGCAGGCCTCGGCCTTGCGCCGTACGCTGCTGCAATATGCTGCTGCGGATCGCACCAGCGACTTCAGCAGTGCCGAGCAGGTGGTCCTCGGGGTCGAGAGCCTGAGTTACACCATGGGTGACCGCGAGCGGCGCCGGACGGCGCTGGACGCACTGTTCAACGCGGTGAAAGATGCCTCCACATACAATCCGCGACAGTTTGCGGACGTTGCTCAGAGAGTCCAGTCCCAGTTCTGACGCGCCGCTGCGTTTCGCCGGGCGCACGCACGTCGGGCGGCGGGGCGGGGAGAACGAGGACTCGCTGGGCTGGGATCCGAATCTCGGCCTGTGGCTGGTCGCCGACGGCATGGGCGGTCACGCCGCCGGCCAGGTCGCGAGCGGCGTCGCGCGCGACGCCTTCCTCGAGCGTGCCGCGCAGGGCTCGCTGCAGGAAGCCGTGATGCACGCGCACAAGGCCGTGGTCGCGGCCGCGGCCGCGGACGAGACCCGCAAGGGCATGGGCACGACGCTGGTCGCGGTGCGCGTCGTGGGCGACCAGTGCAACACCGTCTGGGTCGGCGACAGCCGCGCCTATCGTTACCGCCACGGCTCGCTGGAGCGGATGACGCGCGACCATTCCTTCCTCGAGCACCTGCGCGAGCGCAAGGAGCTGTCGCCGCAGGAAATCCAGCAGCATCCCAACCGCAATCTCGTCACGCAGAGCCTGGGCATCGGCACTCCGGTGCCGTCGTCGGCGCAGCTCCGGCTGCGGCGCGGCGACCGCATCCTGCTCTGCAGTGACGGCCTGAACGAGGAACTCACCGATGCCGAGATCGCGGCCGTGCTGCGCGCCAACGAACTGCCCGACCGTGCCGCGGAAGCGTTGATCGCCGCGGCCCTGGACAAGGGCGGTCGTGACAACGTCACCGTCGTCGTCATCGACCAGTACGCGGACCATCGAGCCACTTCGTCCGAGGCACGCGCGAACCGCCGGCGCTCGCGCAGACTTGCCATACTGGCGGGTGTCGGCGCAGCGCTGGGCCTGCTGGCGGCCTGGTGGCTGCTCGTCGGCATTCCCTGAACACGCGGGTCCATTCCCATGAGCAAACAGGCACCGGGTCTCCTGAAGCTTTCGAGCGGCAATCGCATCGAACTCGCGGGTACGCTGATCGCCGGCCGCGCCGCCGACAGCGGGCTGCTGCTGACCGAGGGCAGCCCCTCGCGCCGCCACGCGCAGCTCACCGTCGAGGATGGAGCCGTCTGGGTCGAGGATCTGGGTTCGACCAACGGTACCTTCGTGAACGGACAGCGCATCACCACACGCACGCAGCTGCGGGGTGGGGATCGCGTGCGTTTCGACATCGAGGAGTTCGAGTATCTGGCCGCCGAGGGCGCGCCGGCAGGCGGCGATCGAACCGTAGCGCGCGATCTGCCGCCCGCTGGCACGCCGCCGGCTTCCGCAACGCCGCCCGCGGCACCGCCTGCGCCTGCACCGGCGCCGCCTGCACCGACACCGTCTGCGCCCGCCGCCGTTCCACCCCCGGTCTCCGGCTCACGCATGCCCGGCGCCTGGGCCGATCCGGATGCCGCCGGGGCCGGTGCCAGCAAGACGCGCTTCATCGACGCGGACTCCATGAAGGAAATGCTCGACGAGGCGGTCGGCGCGGGTCCGGTGCAGGGCACGGTCGAGGCGCCCTGCCTGCTGGTCGCCTCCGGAACCATGAAGGGCCGGCAGCTGTGGCTGCGCGCGGGTGCCGCGGACGAATCCGAGTGGACCATCGGCAGCGATGCGGATCGCGACATCGTCATCGACGTCGCCGGCGTGTCGGGGCGCCACGCCAAGATGACCACCGAGGGTGCGCGCTGGAAGCTCACGGACCAGCTCTCGGCCAACGGCACTTTCGTGAACGGCAAGCGCAGCAACGTGAGCTATCTCGCCGCCGGCGACCGCGTGCGCTTCGGGCCGGTCGAGTGCGTGTTCCAGCTGCCGGTGACGGTCGCCGCATCGGTGCGCCGGCAGCGCGATCGCGATGACGGCTCGTCGCTGCGCTGGATCGCGATCGCGGCCGGCGGCTTCGTGGTGACGCTGCTGGTCGCGTGGCTCGCCTGGACGCTGCTGCGCTGAAGGGACCCGCGGGGCTCAGCGCCAGGGCAGCGCCGTACGCTGCAGCAGCTGCAGCGCGTAGCGGTAGCCGCGGTCGATGGCCCGGTCGAGCTCACCCCAGTCCAGCAGGTCGATGCGACCGAGCGCGGGCCGGAACAGCAGATCCGCCTGGCGCCGCTGGCGCTCGGTCGCGGCCGCGCTGTTGAGCAGCGCCGAGCGGGAGAGCACCTGCATGATGCCGGGGCGTGTGCGCCCGTGACGGTACCAGCCCCAGAGATCCCACGGCGCGGGCACGGCGTCGCTGTCTCGCTCGACCGAGAAGCCCTCCTCGGGGCTCACGTCGACCGCGATCACCGGGCCGCCCGCGACCTCGCGCATGACCTCGACCGGCAGATTGTCGACGGCCGCGCCGTCGACGAACACCTGCCGCTCGCTGCACACGGGCGGCAACACGCCCGGGATCGCCACGGAGGCGCGCAGCCAGCGCCACAGCGGCCCTTCGCGGTGCACGGCCGCGCCGCCGGTCGTGAGGTTGGCCGAGACACAGTAATACGGGATCGGCAGGTCGTCGATGTCACCCGTGCCGAATTCGCCGCGCAGCAGCGCGCCGACGCGCCGGCCGGCGGCCAGCGACACCAGCGGCAGCGTGTAATCGCCGACCGGATTGACGTCGACGAAGCAGCGCCGGAGCACTCCCACCGACACCTCGTGGTCCCAGCCCTTCGCGACCATGGCCGCGATCAACGAGCCGATGCTGGTTCCGCCCACCGCATCGATGGAGAGGCCGCATTCACGCAGCGCACGGATCACACCCACGTGCGCGAAGCCGCGTGCGCCGCCGCCGGACAGCACCAGACCGATGCCGCGCCCCGTCACCAGCCGCGCCACACGCGCAGCGTCTCCGGAATCGCGGACGTGGTGGTGCCGGGACACGCGGCAGCGCTGTCGCCAGCGGCGCACACGGCCGGGCGCCAGTGCCGCATCGTGCACGAGCACCAGCTCGACCTCGCTGCCGGCCCGCGCCGCCGCGCGCAGCTCCGTGATGGCGCCAAGCTGCGTCGGGTCCAGCGCCGCCGGTGCCACGAGCAGCAGCACATCGGCCTGGCGCACGCACAACCGCGTCCACGGGCTCGCATCGGCATCGCACAGGTAGACGACGTGGTCGTTGTCGTGCTCGAGCCGATGGAACCAGTCGCTGGTCTGGCCGGCGCCTTCCGCGACGGTCACGAGCCGCGTGCGGCCGAGCGGGGCGAGCCCCGCGACGATCCAGTCGGGCAGCGACGGCGCCGCACCGATGCCGCCGAGCGGCACCAGCGCCATCGTGCGCACGCCGGTGCGTGCGGGCAGGCGGGGGGATTCCGGGGCCGCCAGTTCCGTCACCACCTCCCGCGCGATCGCGCGCAGCGCCTCGGGGTAGCGGCGCAGCAGCGCCTCGAACTCCACCGCCGGCAGGTGCGCGAGCTCGGCGTCGCGCAGCGCCAGCAGCGACTCGCCGCCACGGTGACCGGACAGCGCTTCCGCCACGCCGATCGCGTCGCCGGCGACGAACGAGCGTGTGGGCCGCGCGGCATCCCGCCCGCCGAAGGCGGCGACGACGCCGTGCAGCAGCAGGTAGATGCCGTCCGCTGGCTAGCCGGACGCGAGCAGCGTGGCACCACCCGGAAGCGACAGCCGGCTGGTGGCCGTCGCGAGGTCGTGCAGGCAGTCCGTGTGGAGGCCGCGGAACACGGGTGCGGCACGCAGCAGTCCCAGGACTTCGTCGACGGGCTCCTCCGTCGTGCCGTTCGTGCCGCTGTCGCTCATGGCCATTTCGCGTGCGCTCAGCCGCGCAGCCGCACGTGTCGGGCGGCGAGCGCACCGACCAGCAGTCCCGCGAGCAGCCCGACGCCGCCGCCCAGCAGCGCACCGCCCTCGTACCAGGCGGGCGATTCGCAGGTGACCTCGGGCAGCAGTGTGCGCCACTCCGCCGTGCTGATCTGCGTCATCTGCGGCGCATCCTCGAGACCGAAGATGCACATCTCGCCGCGTGGCAGCCGGCAGAACCGCTCGGGCGGACACTGTTTCAGGATGTTCTGCGGAGCGCCTTCGCCGCACTGCGCGCCGGCGCTCTGGAGCACGCGCAGCGTCGTCTCGGGATGCCGGGTGAGCTGCTCGGGCATGGTCGCCTCCCTGCCGCACGCGCGGACCGGGCCACCGCCGCGGCCCGCTGCTGCGGGTTCGCATGGACGCTGGAAGTGTCGCCGGCGCGTGGCCGCGCGCCCCTTCCCGTGGACAGATTACTCCACCGCGCGGCCGTCCCCGCCTCGCGCTCGGGGGCGCGCCGCGGTCAGCGGAACGCGCGGAAAAACTCGCGGAACTCCACGATCAGCTGCCCGGGGTGCTCTGACGGAGCGAAATGGCCGCCGCGCGGGAAGCGCGTGTAGCGCTGCAGGTTGGTGCGTTCCTCGAGCACCCGGCGCGGGACCATCACGACTTCCTTCGGCGACACGCCGAAACCGGTCGGCACCGGAATCATCGGTTTGCGGTCGTGCAGTGCGGGCCAGGGTCGGCTGAAGTGCTCGGCGTAGATGCGCAGCGAGGAGCCGATGGTGTTCGTGAGCCACAGCAGCGACGCGGTCGTGCACAGGAAATCCCGCCCGAAATGCGCGACGACGTCGCCCCCGCAGTCACTCCAGGCGCGGCGCCGTTCCCAGATCCAGGCCGCGGTGCCCACCGGTGAATCCGCGAGCGCGTAGGCCAGCGTCTGCGGATCGTGCAGGTGCACCGACACGTGGCTCGTGATCGTGGGCAGCGCCTCCTCCATGCGCTTGACCATCCACTGCTCGTCGGGCGCGAAGGCCTCCGGCGGATAGCCGATCAGGTTCAGGTCCGGTGTGACCGGCAGGGTCATGTAGACGCCGTGCAGCAGCTCCGCGTGCGCGTGGCCGAGTTCCGAGGTGATGAGCGCGCCCCAGTCGCCGCCTGCCGCAGCGAACTTCGGATAGCCCAGCACGTCGCGCATCAGCCGGACCCAGAGCCGCGCCACCTCGCGTACGCCGATGCCCGTGGTGCGCAGCGGCTCCGAGAATGCGAAACCCGGCAGCGAAGGCACGATCACGTCGAAGCTGTCGGCCGGGTCGCCGCCGTGCGCCGCCGGATCGACCAGCGGCCCGATCACGTCCTTCCAGTCCCAGAAGGTCCACGGCCAGCCATGCGTGAGCACGATGGGCAGCGGGTTCGGGCCCTTGCCGCGCATGTGGATGAAGTGGATCGGCACCTCATCGATGGCCACTTTGTAGTGCTCGAAGCGGTTCATCGCCGCTTCCTGCGCGCGCCAGTCGAAGTCGCCGGCCCAGTAATCCACCATGCTCTGCAGCCAGCCGCGCTCGACGCCGTAGCGCCAGCTGTCGTTGCCGAAGTCGTCGGCCCAGCGCGTGGCCGCGAGGCGCCGTCGCATGTCGGCGAGACGATCTTGCGGGATGACGATCTCGAAAGGTGCGGGTGTCATGGTCGGCCTCCCTGTGCCTGCGCGCCAAATTGCGGGAAACGACAGGCCCGCGTCAATATCGCAGGCGCCGGTCCGTGTGGTGCGGGCCGGTGGTCACGGCATCGGACACGCGACTGGCCACCCTGCGCAGCAACGGGATTCCCTGGCGGCGACCCCGCCGCGGCCACGCTGCTTTCAATCGCCGTACCGCGGTGGCAGGGCATCCGGGGTGCCCTCTTCGGAGACGGGATCCGGCCACGCGATCAGCCACTGCACGATCAGACCCGCGGCCATGGCTGCGCCGAAGAGCAGGGCAGCTTCGCGCAGCGAAGCGCCGAGCCCCAGCATCGCGAGCACCGCCAGCACATAGCCCGCCTGCGCGAACAGTGTGGACACTGCGATGTTGCGGCCCCCGCCGCCCTGGAGTTCGTTCTGGTCCATCCAGGCGATCGACCCGGCCGCGATGCCATAGGACCACAGCAGCACGGGCGCCGCGGCGGCACCCTCGGCCCGGCTGCCGAAGAACCACAGCATGGCCAGGCACCAGACGCTGAGCACCGCGATGCGGTACGCCTCGCTCAGCATCCGCAACGCCCGCGAGTGGGCCCGGTCTTCCCGGTCGCGCGGGGCACCGGACGGATACAGCAGCAATCCCGGCCGGTACGAGAAAGCCAGAGCCGCGAAGCCGGGTACGAACAGCGCGACGAAGCCGTAGCCGATGATGCCCCAGCGCCCGAGTACGGCAAGCCAGATGCCCGCCACGATGGCCACCAGCAGGTTCACGAGGCCGAGCGGTATCGCGGCCGCGGACGCAAAACGGACGATCGCCTGCATGTGCATTCCTCCCCTGCGCCACGGCGTGATCACCCGCCAGCGCTGGCGCCGCGCGCACCCGGGAAATGTGCGCGCCTCATCATGCCCGCAGCCAGTGCAGCACCGGCGCCATGGCGAGTCAATTCGTGATTGCGCCCTCCAGCCCGACGCCCCGGGCCCCTCACGTGCACGGCGCGCCGGCGCCGTGGTGCGTCAGTTCGCGATTGCGGCAGCTCTCGGTGCCGCCGGAAGCCGGCACCGGCCGCGCGCGGCGTTTTCGCCGAGGGGCGTCGCTTCAGAGCACCAGCCGGAAGGCCTCGCCCGCACGCTCGATGCGCCCGCCGGTCGGGTCGGGCCAGTGCGTGCCGATCATCAGCACCGGCGAGCCGGCGAGCTTCGCGAAGACCTCGTGCCGGCACGCGATTGCCGCCGCGGAGTCGAATTCCGCGATGACGCTCCAGTCGGGGTACACGAGCTGGCAGGGGTGATGGCAGAAGTCGCCCGTGATGAACGCACTCTGGCCATGCGACGAGATCTCGACGCTGACGTGGCCGGCCGTATGACCGTGCGTGGGTACGAGCCGGACCTCCTCGCAGATGCGGTGATCCGCCTCGACCAGCTCCACCAGCCCCGCGTCAACGACGGGTGCGATGGAGTCCGCGAAGATTGCACGGTCCAGCACATGGATGGAGGCCGGCGCGTCGTTCTTCGTGGCCTCGACGAACGCCTCG
>CAYWMY010000126.1:0-8082 GCA_964459405.1 uncultured Steroidobacteraceae bacterium
GGCACCTTGACCATCGTGTCGGTTTCGAGCTTGGCGGGCTTGGTGCCCCCCGTGACGGTGTCGCCGCGCATGCCGGGATCCGTCTCGACGATCTTCAGCTCGACGTGCGCCGGCGGCGTGACGCTGAGCGGTTCGCCGTTCCAGAGGGTCACGATGCACACCGTGCCGTCCTTGAGCCACTGGGCGGCTTCGCCCATGGCGGCCTTGCCGGCGGTGTACTGCTCGAAGGTGTCCGGCACCATGAAGTGCCAGAAGTCGCCATCCGTGTACAGGTACTGCATGTCGACGTCGACGACGTCGGCGGCCTCGACGGAATCGCCGGACTTGAAGGTGCGCTCGATGACCCGGCCGGTCTTGAGATTGCGGATCTTGACCCGATTGAAGGCCTGGCCCTTGCCGGGCTTGACCATCTCGTTCTCGATGATGGCGCAGGGGTCGTTCTCGAGCAGGATCTTGAGGCCCGACCTGAATTCGTTGGTGCTGTAACTCGCCATTGCTTCCGCCGCCGTGGCCCGGACAATGGCGGGCCTCTCCGAAAAAAGGGCGCGTATGATAGCGGCATCCCACTTCACGGACCACCCCGGCGCCTGGGGGGGCTCGGACGGCGGTGTCATCACCGAGCCTTCGGAGCTGCTCGCGCTGCTGGACCTGGACCCGGCGCTGCTGCCAGCGGCGCGGCGCGCGGCAGCGGCCTTCGGCCTGCGTGTACCGCGCAGCTATGCCGCGCGCATGCGGCGTGGCGATCCGCAGGACCCCCTGCTGCGGCAGGTTCTGCCGCTCGACGCCGAACTCGCCCTGCAACCCGGCTTCACCGCCGACCCCGTCGGCGACCTGGCGAGCGGCGTGGTGCCGGGCCTGCTGCAGAAATACGAGGGTCGCGCGCTGCTCATCACGACCGGGGCGTGCGGTGTGCACTGCCGGTTCTGCTTCCGCCGCGAGTTTCCCTACGGGGAACAGCTCGCCTCCGGAGCCCGCCTGCGCGCGGCGCTGGATCGCATCGCGGCCGATCCGTCGGTGCGGGAGGTCATCCTGAGCGGCGGCGACCCGCTGGTGCTGGCGGCCGCGCGGCTGCAGGCGCTCGTGAACGCGATCGCCGGGATTCCGCACGTGCGCCGCGTGCGCATCCACAGCCGTCAGCCCGTGGTCGCGCCGGAATGCGTCGACGATGCCATGATGCGCTGGCTGGGCTCGACGCCGCTGCAGGTCGTTCTGGTGGTGCATGCGAATCACCCGCAGGAGATCGATGCGACCGTCGCCGCCGCCCTGGCGCGGCTCGCCGCGCATCGCGTCACACTTCTCAACCAGAGCGTGCTGCTCAGGGGCGTCAACGACGACGTCGAAGTGCTGGCGGGACTGTCCGAGCGGCTGATCGACGCGGGTGTCCTGCCCTACTACCTGCACCTGCTCGACCGCGTGCGCGGCAGTGCCCACTTCGAGGTCGAGCATGACCGGGCGGTGGCGCTGCACTCGGCGCTGCGCCAGCGGCTGCCCGGCTACCTCGTTCCGCGTCTGGTGCGGGAGGAAGCCGGCGCGAAATCCAAGACCCTGGTCTCGGGTTTCAGCGCGTGACGGCCGATATCATCGCGCGGGCGTTCGATAGATGCTGGAGAACGTTTTGAAGCAGCCCACCGCAGTGCCGATGATCGTCCTGACGCGGCACCAGGACCAGGTCGAGGCCATCAACAAGGCACTGCGCAACGCGGGCCACCCGGTGCACCCGACCTGGCTCCCCGATGCGCGGGAGCTCGGCGATGCGCTGACCCAGATCGCACCGGAGATACTGGTCTTCTTCGCCGACGAGGGTATCGAGGGCGGCGATGCCGTGATCGAGCTGCGCAACCGGTTCGCTCCCGAGGTGCCGGTCATCGTCGTGCGCGACAGGCTCGACGAACCGGCCATTGCCGAGATGCTCGAGCGGGGCGCGCAGGATGCCGTCACGCTGGCCCAGGTGTCGCGGCTGCAGCGCGTCGCGGGCCGCGAACTCGAGGCCTACCGTCTGCAGCGCGCGCTGCACGGCACGTTGTCGGCCGCCGAGACGTACCGGCAGCAGCTGCAGGCGATCATGGCGGGTTCGGCCGATGCGATCGCGCATGTGCAGGAAGGGATCGTCGTGGACGCCAATCCGGCGTGGCTGGAGCTGTTCGGCATCCAGGAGCCGGAGGGAGTCGTCGGCGCCCCGCTCATGGATCATTTCGACCCGGATGCCCATGCGGCGCTCAAGGGGGCGCTGCTCGCCTGCCTGCAGGGCAGGTGGTCCGATCACACCCTGAAGGCCAGCATTCAGGTCGCCGACGGTTCTTCGGTGCCACTCGAATTCGTGCTGACCCCGGCGGAGTACGACGGCGAGCCCTGCGTGCGACTGTGCGTGCCGGCCCGCCGCCGCGATCAGGGGGTGACGGAGCAGCGGCTCGAGGATGCCGTGAAGAACGACCCGGCGACCGGCCTGTTGCACCGTAGTTATCTGCTGGAGCTGCTGCGCGAGCGGCTGACGGCACCCATCCGCGGCGGCATGCGCGGCCTCGTCTACGTCGAGCCCGACAAGATGGACGCCGTGATCGGCGAGATCGGCGTGCTGGCGGCCGAGGAATTCCTGACCGCGTTCGGGGGCCTGCTGCGCGAGCAGCTGCAGCCCGGCGACGTGGGCGGCCGCATGACCGGCAACGGCTTCATGATCCTGCTCGAGCGCGGCGTGGCACGCGACGTGGAGGCCTGGGCCGAGCACGTCGTGCGCAGGATCGCCACGCACATATTCGCCGTGGGCACGAAGTCGCTGTCCGCCACCGCCACCGCCGGTATCGGCCTGATCAGTGGCAGCATCGTCGACGTCGCGGATGCCGCTGCCGACGCCTATCGCGCCGCACGTCGCGGTCACGAGATCGGTGGCAACCGTGTCCATTCCCTGGAACACACAGAGAAGCTGCGCCGGCTGCAGGACATGGACGCGCTCTGGGTGCGTCAGATCAAGTCGGCACTGATGGAGAACCGCTTCCGCCTGGTGCAGCAGCCGATCGCCAGCCTCGTCGGCGACGAATCAGGGATGTTCGATGTGCTGGTACGCATGCTCGACGAGCAGGGGCACGAGGTGCTGCCGTCGGAATTCATCGCGGCGGCCGAACGCAAGGACCTGATGAAGAACATCGACCGCTGGGTCATCGGCGCATCGATGTCGTTCTGCGCCTCGCGCCACCCGGTTGCCCTGTTCGTGCGCCTGTCACGCGATTCGGTCAACGACGACTCGCTGCCGGCCTGGCTCGCCAACCAGCTCAAGACCCATCGCGTGGAACCGGCCCGGGTCGTGTTCCAGGTGGCCGAGGCCGTGGCCGCCGAAAACCTCGGCAGGACCATCGCCACCAAGGCCGCGCTGCAGGAGCTCGGCTTCCGCTTTGCGATCGAGAGCATCGGCACCGGCCGTGATCCCGAGGGCCAGATCGGCCATCTTCGGCCCGACTTCGCGAAGATCGACGGCTCACTGATGCAGGGCCTGGCCGCCGATCAGCTGCAGCAGCAGCGCGTGCGCAGGCTCATGGACGCCGCACGCGAATGCGGTGCCGTGACCATCGCCGAACGCGTCGAGGACGCAAACACCATGGCGGTGCTGTGGCAGCTCGGCGTGGAGTTCATCCAGGGCTACTTCGTCAACGCGCCCGAGGAGGTCGTGCTCGGCTGACCGCCCGGCGGGCGCGGTTCACGCCTCCGCCACCTCGAGGCGGTCGACCTTGCGCCAGCCCCGCGGCAGCAGCGCACCACGCTGGCCCCGCTCGCCGCGGTAGTCGGCGAGCTCGCGCAGCGCCAGGGTCATGCGCCGCTCGCCCCCGCAGACGATGAGCTTCTGGCTCGCCCCGACGACGACCGCCGCGATCATCAGTTCCTCGCCACACTTCGCCTTGCGGCCCGGCACGCCGAAGATCAGGTTGCCGCGGCCGCGTTCCATCTGCGGCAGGTCGGCCGCCGGGAACGCGAGCAGCCGGCCCTCGCTGTTCACGGCGCAGACCAGCGCGTCGTCACCCGCCACCGCGCTCGCGGGCAGCACCCGCGCCGTTTCCGGCAGATTGAACACCGATTTGCCGCCACGGTTCCGCGCATACAGATCCTCGAGCTTCGCGATGAAGCCGTAGCCCGCGTCGCAGGCCAGCAGCCAGCGATCGGATGGCTCGCCGATCAGCACCGCCGCGAAGGTCGCGCCATCCGGCGGGTCGAGGCGACCAGACAAGGGCTCGCCCTGCCCGCGTGCCGACGGCAGCGTGTGCGCGGCCAGGCTGTAGGCCCGGCCCGTCGAGTCGATGAACACGGCGAGCTGCGTACTGCGACCGCGGGCGACGGCCTGGAAGGCATCGCCCGTCTTGTAAGACAGCTGGCGCGGGTCCATGTCGTGTCCCTTGGCGGCCCGCACCCAGCCCAGGGTCGACAGCACCACCGTCGTCGGCTCGCTTGCAACCAGCGCCGTCTCGTCGATGGCCTGCGCGGCCGCGCGCTCCACGATCCGCGTACGCCGCTTGTCGCCGAACTCCGCCGCGTCCTTCTCGATCTCGCTGCGGATCAGTTTCCTGAGACGCTGCCGGCTGCCAAGCACCTTCTGAAGCTCATCGCGCTCTTCCGTGAGCCCGGCCTGCTCGCCACGGATCTTCATCTCCTCGAGCCGCGCGAGGTGCCTGAGCCGGGTCTCCAGGATCGCCTCGGCCTGCAGATCGGACAGGGAGAAGCGCCGCATGAGAACCGCTTTCGGCTCGTCCTCCGTCCGGACGATACGGATCACCTCGTCGAGGTTGAGGAACGCAACCAGCAGGCCGTCGAGGATGTGCAGCCGCGCCAGCACCTTGTCCAGGCGCCATTGGAGGCGCCGGGTCACTGTCGCGGTACGGAACTCGAGCCACTCCGTCAGCAGGTCCCTGAGGTTCATGACCCGCGGCCGGCCGTCGAGTGCGATGACGTTCAGGTTGACGCGGTAGCTGCGCTCGAGGTCGGTGGTCGCGAACAGGTGCGCCATCAGCTGCTCGATGTCGACCCGGTTCGAGCGCGGGGTGACGACCAGCCGGATCGGATGCTCGTGATCGGACTCGTCGCGCAGATCCTCGACCATGGGCAGTTTCCTGGCCCGCATCTGCGTCGCGATCTGCTCCAGCACCTTGCTGCCGGAGACCTGGAATGGCAGCGCGGTGATCACGACCTCGCCGTCCTCGATCTCGTAGACCGCGCGCGCGCGGAAGGAGCCGTTGCCGGTCTCGTAGATCTGGCGCAGCTCCGCTTTCGGCGTCACGATCTCGGCACCGGTCGGGAAGTCCGGTCCCTGGATGTGCCTGCACAGCTCGCGCACCGTGGACTCCGGCTCGTCGAGCAGGTGGATGCAGGCCGCGGCGATCTCGCGCAGGTTGTGCGGCGGGACGTCGGTCGCCATGCCCACCGCGATCCCCGAGGCGCCGTTCAGCAGCAGGTTCGGCAGCCGCGCGGGCAGCAGCTGCGGCTCCTCGAGCGTGCCGTCGAAGTTCGGCACCCATTCCACGGTGCCCTGCCCCAGCTCCGCGAGCAGCACCTGCGCATAAGGCCTCAGGCGCGACTCGGTGTAGCGCATCGCCGCGAACGACTTCGGATCGTCGGTCGAACCCCAGTTGCCCTGGCCGTCGACGATCGGATAGCGATAGCTGAAGTCCTGCGCCATGTGCACCATGGCTTCGTAGCAGGCGGAGTCGCCATGCGGGTGGTACTTGCCGATCACGTCACCGACGGTGCGCGCCGATTTCTTGTGCTTCGAACCGGCCGACAGGCCCAGCTCGCTCATCGCGTAGATGATGCGGCGCTGCACGGGCTTGAGCCCGTCCTGCACCTGGGGCAGCGCGCGATCGAGGATCACGTACATCGAGTAGTCGAGGTACGCTTTCTCCGTGAAGACCTTGAGCGGCGTACGCTCGATGCCTTCGAAATTCAGTTCCTGTTCCTGCATGCGGTTTCCTAGATCGTCGCCAGGTTGCCCTTCGACTCGAGCCACTCGCGCCGGTCGGAGGCACGCTTCTTGGCGAGCAGCATGTCCATGACGCGGTCGGCCTCGTCCTTCGCGTCGACCGTGAGCTGCACGAGCCGGCGGGTCTGGGGTGCCATGGTCGTCTCGCGAAGCTGCAGCGGATTCATCTCGCCCAGGCCCTTGAAACGCGTGATCGCGGGCTTGCCGCGCATGCCCTCCGCCGCAATACGGTCGAGGATGCCCTGCCGGTCGTGCTCGTCGAGGGCGTAGAACACCTGCTTGCCGATGTCGATGCGGAACAAGGGCGGCATGGCGATGTAGACGTGCCCCGCCAGGACGAGCGGCCGGAAGTGCCGCAGGAACAGCGCGCAGAGCAGCGTCGCGATGTGCGCGCCGTCCGAATCGGCGTCGGCGAGCACGCAGACGCGGTGGTAACGCAGACCCGACAGGTCCGCCGCACCCGGATCGACGCCGATCGCGGTCGCGATGTCGGAGACCTCCTGGCTCTGCAGCACCTGGCCCGCATCCACTTCCCAGGTGTTGAGGATCTTGCCGCGCAGGGGCATCACGGCCTGGAACTCGCGGTCGCGGGCCTGCTTGGCCGATCCGCCGGCCGAATCACCCTCGACCAGGAACAGCTCGCAGCGCGCGGGTTCCTGGAGCGTGCAGTCGGCCAGCTTGCCGGGGAGCGCCGGGCCGCTGACCACGCGCTTGCGCGTCACGCGCGCCGCGGCGCGGGCCCGCTCCTGCGCATTGCCGATTGCGAACTGCGCGATGCGCTCGCCGGCTTCCGGGTGCTGGTTGAGCCACAGCGCGAAGGCATCCTTGACCACGCCGCCGACGAAGGCCGCCGACTCGCGCGAGGACAGCTTCTCCTTGGTCTGGCCCGCGAACTGCGGATTCTGCATCTTCACCGACAGCACGAAGCACACGCGCTGCCAGACGTCCTCCGGCGCGAGCCGGATGCCGCGCGGCACGAGGTTGCGGAACTCGCAGAACTCACGCACTGCGTCGGTGACCCCGGCGCGCAGGCCGTTGACATGCGTGCCGCCCTCCGGCGTCGGAATCAGGTTGACATAGCTCTCCGTCACGTGGGAATCCGCATCGGGCGCCCAGCAGAACGCCCACTCGGCGACCTCGTGGCCCCCCTTCAGGCTGCCGGCAAAGGGCTCCTCGGGCAGGCGCGCACCCGGCCCCAGCTGCTCGACGAGATACGCAGCGAGGTTACCCGTGTAGAACCACTCCTCGGCCTCGCCGCTCGCCTCCTGCGTCAGGCGCACGCGCAGACCGGGGCAGAGCACGGCCTTGGCGCGCAGCATGTGCCGGAGCCGGGGCACGGAAAACGCGGCGCTGTCGAAGAACTGCGGGTCGGGCCAGAAATGCACGGTCGTGCCGGTCTGTGACTTCTTCACGCTGCCGATCACGGTCAGCTTTCCCGCAGGCTTGCCGTCGCGGAACGTGATGGCGTACTCGCTGCCATCGCGGCGCACGCGGCACTCGAGCCGGCTCGACAGCGCGTTGACGACGGACACGCCCACGCCGTGCAGGCCGCCGGAGAATTCATAGCTGCGGTCGGAGAACTTGCCGCCGGCGTGCAGCCGCGTGAGGATCAGCTCGACGCCACTGACCTTCTCCTTCGGATGGATGTCGACCGGCATGCCGCGACCATCGTCCTCGACGCCCAGCGACCCGTCGCGGTACAAGGTCACGACGATGTTGCGGCAATGTCCGGCGAGCGCCTCGTCGACGCTGTTGTCGACGACCTCGTGCGCGAGATGATTGGGGTTGCGCGTGTCGGTGTACATGCCCGGGCGACGACGCACGGGCTCGAGGCCCGAGAGGACCTCGATGTCGGAAGCGGTGTAACTCTGGGACATCGGCGGCGACGGCACCCGTGAAGCGGTGGAAGCCGCGCATTCTAGGAGCCTGCCCGGGCCTTCGCCATCGCCCCGGCCATCAAGCGCCACCGCGCCGGCATGGCGCGTGCCCGGTCCGGCTGGCGGCGCGGCACCGGAGCCCGCACCGTCGCACGTCCGGACGCCAGCCCGGACCATTCGCGAACGGTCAGCGGATCGTTCCGGCTAGTCGAGGTCGCGCAGCAGCGCCTCGCGCGATTCCGGCGGCAGGTT
>CAYWMY010000127.1:0-8058 GCA_964459405.1 uncultured Steroidobacteraceae bacterium
CCCACGAGCGCGGCAACGGCCGTGAAAGTCAACCCGAAGGATCGGTCACTCGGAAGGACCAGCCCGGAACTCGATTTCGCCATCAGAACCGACCTCTGGAGTCCGCCGCGCGGGCCCCGCCAGACACAATCACACGGCACAGCGAGCGTCAACGGACCCCCGCTCGCGAAAACCTATCACAGCGTCGTGAACCGCTGACACCCGCCGTCTCCGGCGGGGATGCCGCAGCTGGCCTGGCCGCTGCACGGGGACCGTGCCCGGCGCGCGATCAACGTTCCACCCGACGGGATAAAAACGTTAGCACGCGCCGGAGATGCGAACCGGTGCGCGCCTTCACATATTGCCAGCGTGTATCCTACGCCTCGACCCGGTGGTACAGACAGGACTCATGCGGAATTCAGGGCTGGCAGGCGATCCGAAATCGAGGCAGACGCTCTGCATCATCAACTACAACGGCAGGAACGTGCTGCCCATGGCGCTCGCGGCCGCATATCCGCTGCGGGATCGCTTCGCCGAGGTCCTGGTCGTGGACAATGGATCCACGGACGGCAGCCCCGAGGCCGCCCTGCGCGATTTTCCGGGTATACGCCTGCGGCGCCTGCCGGAGAACCTCGGTGCGGGCGGGGCGCGAAATGTGGGGTTGCGGGAGGCTCCGACCGACAGAATTCTTTTCATCGACAACGACGTATCCCTCACGGCCCGCTGCATCGACAAGCTTGAGGAGGCCATGGATGCGAACCCGAAGGCCGGGCTCGCGGCCGCGGCCGTCATCTATGCCCACCAGCGCGACACGATGCAGTACGACGGCGCGGAGTGCCACTTTCTCGGCGCCCAGACCCTGCTCGACGAGGACGTGCCGCTCTCCGGCATCGACCCGCAGGTGCGCAAGGTCGGTTCGATCGTGACCTGCTGTTTCCTCGCCGACCGCACCCGTTTGCCGGCCGGCGAGGCCTTCGACGAGACCTTCTTCTACATGTTCGAAGACCATGATTTCGGTACCCGTCTCCGGGCGCTGGGCGTGGAAGTGCTGTCGGTTCCCGAGGCCTGGTGCTACCACGGCAAGGGCACCGAAGGACTGTCCATCCGTCAGCTCGGTGAATACTCCAGCCGACGTGTCTATTACCTCATCCGCAACCGGTGGCTGTTCCTGCTGAAGAACTTCGCCGGCCGCACGCTGATCGTCCTCGCACCGCTGTTCGTCCTCTACGAGGCCGCCCAGTTCCTGGTCGCCATCAAGAAGGGATGGATCGGCGAGTGGTGGCGTTCCGTGGTCTGGATCGCGCGGAACCTGCCCGCCGTGCGGCGGGAGCGCCAGCGGATCCAGAGTCGCCGCGTCGTCCCGGACCGGGAGATCCTGGTCGGAGGGCCGCTGCCGTTCCGGCGCGAGCTGACCTCCAGCCGTGTCGAACGCCTGGCGCGTGGGCTGCTCGATTCCATCGCCCGGACGTACTGGTCGCTGGCCGGAAAAGTCATCTGATGCCCGGCACCGCCGCCGCGAGGATCTCCGTTGGCTGACCCGTTGCGAATCGCCGTGATCGCGGCCTGCCCGTTCCCGCTGCCGCGCGGGACGCCCGTGCGCATCCTGCGCATGGCGGAGGCGCTCGCGGACCGTGGCCACGACGTTCACGTCGCGACCTACCATCTCGGCGAAGGGCCCGTGGGCAGCGGCGTGACCGTGCACCGTATCCGCGACGTGCCGTCCTACCGGAAACTGAATCCCGGGCCGTCGTATTCCAAACTGCTGCGCGTGGATCCGCTGCTGGTCGGCGTGACCCGCCGGCTGCTCGCCGCGCAGCGTTTCGACGTGATTCATGCACACCACTACGAGGGCGTGATGGTGGCGCGGGCGGCGCGAATCGGACGGCGCGTGCCGACCGTGTATGACGCGCACACCATGCTGATGTCGGAACTGCCGTACTACCGGCTGGGCCTGCCGAGCGGCGTGCTGCGGCGCCTGGGCGCCACGCTGGACGGCCTGATTCCGCGCCTCGCGGATCACACTGTCTGTGTCACGGACGTGATTCGACGCAGGCTGGTCGAAGACATCGGTATGGACCCGCAGCGTGTTTCCGTGATCTCGAACGGCGTCGAGGTGGATCACTTCGATCCCGCGCGGACGCCGCCGGTGCCGCGCCGGCCGGGCAGGACCGTCATCTTCACGGGCAATCTCGCTTCGTACCAGGGCATCGACCTGATGCTCGAGGCATTCGCCCGTGTGGCCGCGGGCCGGGACGACGTCCGGCTGCTGATCGCGACGGATTCCGGCTTCGATCCCTACGAACCGCTTGCGCAGCGGCTGGGCATCCGTCAGAAGATCGAACTGGTGTCCTCACCGCGTTTCGACCAGCTACCGGCGCTGCTCGCGGGCGCCGACGTCGCCATCAATCCCCGGGTCGAATGCGATGGCATCCCGGTCAAGCTGCTGAACTACATGGCGGCCGGCCGGGCCGTCGTGTCATTCGCGTCCTCGGCTCCCGGTGTCGTTCACGGCGAAACCGGCTGGCTGGCGCCGGCCGGCGACGTCGCGGCGCTCGCCGACGGACTGCGCACCGTGCTCGACGATCCGCAGCTCGCGGCCCGGCTGGGTGCGGCGGCGCGGAGCTACGTCACTGCGAACGTGAGCTGGCGCATCGTCGCCGAACGCTGCGAGACGCTCTACCGGTCGCTGATCGAGGCGCGAAGTTGAATACCAGGCCGAATCGTCTGTCCGTCTGCTACGTGGTCCCGGGACACGACCTGATGTCGTCGATCGGTCCATCGCGGAACGTGCTGAATCTCGCGCGCGCACTGCATGAGTGGGCCGACGTGACCGTAGCGTTCCGGCGCGTCGCCGATGCCCGTGTACCGGATGACGTGCGTGTGCTGGAGCTGCAGCCGGGCGGCGACGTCGCGACCATCGACGATGCCGCGACGCGCGGCATCGGCTACGGCGAGTTCGCGCGTTACCTGCGGGACCTGCGTCGCTTCGCGGCGGGGCCGCTCGCGGAATTCGACATCGTGCTGGAGAAGAGCTGGCTCCTGTCCGGTTATCTGTCCTCGATCTGTCGTGCGCGCGGGCAGCTCGGAGTCCCGATCGAGAACATCGTGCCGAATCCCCAGCACGCCGCCGGCCGTCAGCTCATGAAGCTGCTGCGGCTGCACGTCGGCCGCTGGATCGCGGGCCGCTGCCTGCGCGGTGCGCCGCTGGTTATCGCGGAGACCGAGTTCCTGAAGCGCGAGATCGCGCAGTACTGGGGCGTGGACGCCGCCCGCATCGCCGTCGTGGATCTGGGCGTCGACCGGACGCTGTTCCGTCCACATGATCAGGCCGAGGCGCGGGCGCGCTTCGGAATGCCGGCCGACCGTACGATTCTTCTCTATGTCGGGGTGCTCGACCAGACACACGACCTCGAACCGGCGCTGCGCGAGCTTGGTGCGCGCAGCGATCTCGACCTCGAACTGCACGTCGTCGGTGATGGCGCCCGACGGAAGGAATACGAGTCGATGGTGGTGCCGGGCGCGGTGCGCGTGGTCTTTCATGGAAGGGTCCCGCATCACGAGGTCCCGCATTACATCGCCGCAGGGGATCTGTGCCTCGCGCCGTACGATCCGAAGGCGTTCTCCTCCGGTGAGCTGGGCTATTCGACGATGAAGATTCCCGAGTACCTGAGCGTCGGCCGCCCGGTGGTCAGCGTGCCGAGCGGGCGCGTCCGTTCGCTGCTCCTGGACGGCGAGACGGGTTTCCTGTTCGCGAACACGCGCGACGCCTGGCGGGATTTTCTCGGTCGCATGCCGTCGCGAGAGCGCCTGCGGCAGATGGGCGAGGCTGCGGGGCGCACGCGCCTGCAGTCGTGGGAAGACACCGCACGGCAGTATTACGAGCTCTGCACCCGGCATCTGCACGTTTCCGGCGTGCCGGCAGGAGGATGATCCATGGACCCGTATCGCCTGACCGTCTATCTGCACCTGGTCTTTGCCGTGCTGCTGATGGGCATGGCGCTGTTCTGGCTCATCATGCTGGTCGCGCTGAAGCAGAAGTTCGGCGCCAGCGCCGCCGGCGACTGGCTGGTGGAAGCCAACCGCGCGCGCTGGCCGCACGTCGTCGTGCCGCGGCGCTTCCGGTTGCCGCTGCCATGGATCTCATGGGGGCTGATCGTTGTGCTCGTGCTGACGGGTACCGCGGCCATGCATCTGCGCGGTGCTCCCTCGGGCGTGGTGTGGACGATCAAGCTCGCGCTGGTCGCCGGGATCGTCGTGCTGCAGGTCCTGATGAGCCGCAGGCCCGTCGCCTGGAGCATCCAGGCCGGTTTCTGGATCACGCTGGCGGCGATCGTCGTCGCTGGCTCGACCATTCGCGGGTGACGCCATGAGTCTCTATCGCCTGAGTGTCAGCCTGCATCTGGTCGCGATGGCGCTGTGGCTGGGCCACATGTTCGTGTGGTCGCTGATCATCGGTCCGGCGCTGAAGGGCATCGAGCCGGCGGAACGGGCCGAGACCCTGCGTGAGCGCAGCCTCTACCGCGGTGGCCTCGGCTGGCCCGCGCTGACCGTGCTGTTCATCACGGGCGCCTACCAGCTCGCACAACGCGGCGTCTCGATCGGCGACCTGCTGTCGGGGGCCGCCTACGCGGGATCGCAGGGCGTGATCCTGGCGGTCAAGCTCGTGCTGGTCCTCTGCATGGTTGCCTATCAGGCGGTGTTTGCGCACGGTCGCGCGCCGGTCGCCATCTATTTCAATATGCTTGCGGCTCTCGTGATCCTCGCCGCATCGACGCTGCTCGTGCGCGGCTGGGTCGGATAGGACGGGGTTGGTCATGCCGCGACTCGTGGTGCTGGGACTCGAACTGGGCGACGGACGGCTGCTGCGCCAGTGGGCCGCCGATGGCCACCTGCCGGCGGTACGCCAGCTCGTCGACGAGGGATGCTGGGGTTGGCTCGAGACGACGGCCGATCACCTGCACATCTCGGCGTGGCCGTCGCTGTACACGGGCGTCGGGCCCGGCGACCACGGCGTGTACTTCACGTTCCAGCCGTCGCCCGGGCTGCAGGGCTACCAGCGGTTCCACGAAGGGCTCTACGGCAAGCCGACGTTCTGGTCGATGCTCGACCGGGCCGGTGTGCGTTGTGCGGTCCTCGATCCGCCCTACTCGCATCCCGAGCCCGGCTATGGCGGCGCGTACATCCATGACTGGGGCACCTGGGCGCACTATCTGAAGCCGGGGTCCGTGCCGCCGAGGCTGTTGCGCAGTCTCGAAGCGGCCTGTGGGCGCTACCCGCTCGGTGCCGAGGCCAATGATCTCGGTTTTGCGCCGATTCCGGCGGACGCCATTGAGCCACGCCTCATTCAGTCCGTCGCGGCGAAGGCGAAGGCGATCACGTGGCTGATGGACACGACGGCGGCCGATGTCGTGTTTGCCGTGTTCGGAGAAACGCACGTCGCCGGACACTACTGCTGGACGCCGCAGGCCTCCGCGGGTGGTTCGGACTCGACGCGGACGTCGATGTTCCGGGTCTACCGTGCACTCGACGAGGCCATCGGCCGCATTCGCGGGCATGCCGGCGCCGACTGCGCCTTCATGGTGGTCTCCGGAGACAGCGTGGGAGCAAACCACGCGGCCTGGCAGGTGCTGCCCGAAGTGCTCGCCCGCCTGGGTTATCTCGGGCTCCCGGGTACTCCGCAGGCGGACGAGCCCCGCGCGAGCGGGCCCGCACGTTTCGATCCCGTGAAGGCGCTGCGCGACCTGCTGCCGAAGGAGTTTCGCAAGAATCTCGCGCGCAAGCTGCCCACGGCGTTGCGCGACAGGCTGGCACAGCGGGTCGACACCGCGGATATCGACTGGGCGCGCACCCGGGCGTTCTGCCTGCCGACCGATCTCGAGGGCTACATCCGGATCAATCTGCGGGGGCGTGAGCCCCAGGGCATCGTGAGCCCCGGCGCTGAGTATGAGGCGCTGCTGGCCGATCTCGAGGCAGCGCTGCTGGAACTGCGCGACGCCGAGACCGGCGCACCCGTGGTCCGGGAAGTCTGGCGCGTGGACCGCGAGTGCCCCGGAGAGCGACGCGCGTTCCTGCCGGACCTGGTCGTGCGGTGGGTTGGCGACCGGCAGCAGTCGCGCGTGGAGTCGCCGCGGACCGGCCTGGTGGAAGTCGCGTCGCCCGACACGAGAACCGGCACCCATCAGGGTCCCGGGTTTGTGCTGGGCGCTGGTCCGGGCATTGCGGGGAACGGCTCGTTCGACGGCGGGCACATCCATGATTTCGCACCGACGCTGCTCGCACGCCTGGGCGTGCCGGTGCCGGCGCACATGCACGGCAAGGTGTGGCCGGCATTCGTGACGAAACAGCAACTGGGGAGCGAGTCGCGGTGAGCATCAAGATTCTGCAGATCGGCGCGGGAATCCGCGGCCGGCACTGGGCGCAGTTCATCAAGGGTTATCCGGACGCGGACTGCGTCGGCATCGTCGATCCGGACGGCGCGGCGCGCGACGCCGCCGCAAAGCTCATCGGCAGCACCTGCGGCTGCTTCGGTGATCTCGACGAGGCGCTCAGGAGCGTGCGCGCGGATGCGGCATTGATCGTCTCGCCGTCGATCCTGCACGCTGACCTCACGGTGCGGTGCCTGGATGCGGGGCTCAACGTGATGGTCGAAAAGCCGCTCGCGACGACGATCGCCGAGGGCCGGCGAGTGCTCGAGCGCGCGCGCGCGGTCGGCAAGCAGGTCATCGTCGCCGAGAACTACCGCTTCTGGCCCGCCGAACGCACGATCAAGCGCCTGCTGGACGAGGGGTTCCTGGGTCGGGTCGACAATGCGGTGATGATCGACCGGCGCAACCAGCCGAGCGGGGTCGAGGGGCCGTGGTTCGGCAAGATCAACTATCCACAGCTGCAGGAAATCGCGACCCATCACTTCGACAGCCTGCGAGGCTTCTTCGGTTCCCGTCCGGACAGCATCACGGTCCGCGTGTGGAATCCGCCGTGGACGGATTACCAGCACGGCGCGCACACCGAGGCCTTCGTCGACTTCGCACAGGTCCGGGTTCAGTACGTGGGCACGCTGCTGTCGCATCGCTACGGTTTCTCGCTGTGGATCGAGGGCGAGAAGGGCGTGCTGTGGACCAACCGCAAGTTCGTGGCGTTCCGGCCACGTGGCAGCCGCTGGTTCCGGCCGATGCGCAACGACAAGGTGCCGAAGGGAGACGAGCGGCCGTACCCGCAGGGCGGAACAACCTCGCTGCTGAACAGCCTGCGCGACGCGGTGCTGCATGGAAAGGCCGCGGAGACGCGCGGCGACGACAACATCTGGACGGTCGCCATGGTCGAGGCGGGCCAGCTGTCCGACCGTGAGCGGCGGACGGTCCAGCTGTCGGAGGTCTATGCTCCGGCCGCCGGCGGCGCGGGCTGAGCCATGGCGGGAGGATCCACGGGGCGCAGGATGCTGGTCATCGGTCTCGACAGTGCCGATGCGGGCTTGATCGAGGGCTGGATGGCGGACGGCACCATGCCGAATTTCGCCCGCCTGCGGCAGCAGGGACTGTACGCCCGGCTCGGCACGACCGCCGAGATCATGCATGTCTCGGCGTGGCCGTCGATGTACACCGGTGCGACCCCCGGTCATCACGGCATGTACCACGCCTATCAGATCCGGGCCGGCGAGCAGGTCATCCACCGCACCGAGCCGGGCCGCATCGGCCTGCCGCCGTTCTGGAAGCTGCTCGATGACGCGGGCCGCAAGTGCATCGTGCTGGACGCGTTCATGGATCATCCGCTGCCGCACTTCGGCGGCATCCAGATCCTCGAGTACGGCACCTGGACCTGGTTCGGAGAGCCGGGATCCTCGCCGCCGGGCATGCTGAAGGACATCAGGCGCCGCTTTGGTCCCTATCCCGCGCCGGAGCACAGCAACCTGGTGCAGGTGCCGGACGACCCGGCACACTTCCGCGACCAGCTGGTCGCGGGCACGCAGGTCAAGGCACGGGTCATACAGGCGCTGATGCGGGAGCACGACTGGGACCTGCTGTTCGCGACGTTCGGCGAGCCGCATGGTGCCGGCCACTATCTCTGGCATCTCGGCGACCGCGA
>CAYWMY010000128.1:0-8006 GCA_964459405.1 uncultured Steroidobacteraceae bacterium
CACGAACGCGCCAGCGATTTCGCCAGCGAGCGAGCGGATCAGCTCGTGCAGGCGCTCGATCAGCTGGCGGCCGGTTTCGTCGCGCGGGTGCGCCTTGCCCGCGAGGACGATCTGCAGCGGCTGGCGCCGTGCGAGCGCGCGCAGCCGGTCGATGTCGGAAAAGAGCAGATCCGGCCGCTTGTAGCCGGTCATGCGGCGCGCGAAACCCAGAATCGGGAGGCGCGCATCGAAGTGCGTTCCCGTGCGTGCGGCGACGCATTCGATCAGGTCACGCTTCGCGGCCTGATGGGCCTCCAGGATCAGCGCATCGGGAATACAGTCTGCCCGCACGAGGAACTCGGGTTCGAAGCGCCAGCCCGGCACATAGCGGTCGTAGAGCGCTGCGAAGGCGGGAGCTGCCCAGCGGCCCGGATGCACGCCGTTGGTGATGGCATGCACGGTCCACCCCGGATACCGCAGCCGTGACACCTCGGCATGACGCCGCGCGACACCGTTGATGTACTCGCTCAGGTTCAACGCGAGCCGCGTCATGTTCAGTTCGTCTGCGCCGGCCAGCCGGCGCAGCGTCGCCATGTCGATGAAGTCGCCGAGGTGCCTCGTGACCTGCGCGTAAGGGAAGCGGTCGTGGCCGGCCTCGACGGGCGTATGCGTCGTGAAGATGCAGTGCTCGCGCACGCGTGGGATGTCGTAGGGCTCGTCTCCCGCGTGCAGGTCGATATCCGCATACCGAAAGCGGTTCAGCAGTTCCAGCCCGAGCAACGCCGAATGCCCTTCGTTCAGGTGATAGCGCCGGATGCGGAATCCGAGTGCGTGCAGCAGCCGCGCGCCGCCGATGCCCAGCACGATTTCCTGTTTGAGGCGGTACTCGTCACCGTCGCCGTACAGGATGTCGGTGATGCGGCGATCCTCCTCCGAGTTGTCGGCGAGATCGGTATCCAGCAGGATGACCGGAACGCCGGCCGCGGCCGTTCCGGTGACGACGTGGAGCCAGCCCCTTACCCACACGTCGCGGCCCTCGATCGGCACCGCCACACGCGCGTGCAGTTGCACGGTGAGATCCTCGGGACGCCAGGGATCCGGCACTTCGATCTGGCGACCGGCTTCGTCGAGCTGCTGGCGGAAATGACCCTGGCGACTTGCCAGGGTTACGGCGACCAGCGGCAGGCCCAGATCCGCCGCCGACAGCACGGTGTCGCCCGCGAGTCCGCCGAGCCCGCCGCTGTATGTGTGAATGTCGTGGCGCAGCGCGATCTCCATCGAAAAGTACGCGACGCGTTCCTCCGCCGTGAAAGTCGTGTGCACCCTCAGCGCCCCCCTTCCTGCTCCAGCCAGCGTTCCAGCGCTTCGAACGGCTCGACGAACTTGCGCACCCCCTCCCGCTCGAGCCGCGCGGCAACCTCTTCGACATCGATGCCGAGCGCGGCGAGCGACGCAATGGTCTCCATGGCCTGCGCGCGGTGCCGTTCGAAGCCCGCACCCGCGACACCGTGTTCACGGAACGCCGCCAGCGTGGCGGGCGGCAGCGTGTTGACGGTGTCGCGCGCGATCAGTTCCTCGACGTAGCGCACGTCGCGGTAGGCCGGGTCCTTGGTCGACGTCGAGGCCCACAGCAGCCGCTGCATCCGGGCCCCGCAACGCTCGAGCCCCGCCCAGCGTCCTTTGCGGGCGACTTCGAGCCAGGCTTCGTACGCGCGCGCGGCGCACGCGAACGCCGCGCGGCCGCGCAGCGGATGCGTCAGCGCCGCGGAGCCGCCCGCCGCAACCAGCCGGTCGAGCTCCGCGTCCACGGCGGTGTCGATACGGCTGACGAAGAAGCTGGCGACGGAAGCCACGGTCCGCACGGACTCACCGCGCGCGAGGCGATCCTCGAGAGCCTCGAGGTACGCAGCGACGACGTCCGCGTAACGCGTGGCGCTGAACAGCAACGTCACGTTCACGTTGATGCCGCCGGACAGCAGCTCGCGTATGGCCGGCAGGCCCGCCGCGGTGCCCGGCACCTTGATCATGACGTTCGGTCGCGCGATCTTCGCCCACAGCGCGCGCGCGGCCGTGACGGTGCCCCGAGTGTCGTCCGCGAGCCGCGGCGACACCTCCATGCTCACGTAGCCGTCGCGACCGTCGCTGGCCTCATGGACCGGACGGAACAGATCTGCCGCGGCCTGCACATCGGCAATCGCGAGTGTTTCGTGGATCGTCCGGGCCGACTCGCCGCGCGCACGCGCCGCACGTGCGGCGGCCGCATACTCGGAGCGTCCGCGAATGGCCTGCGACAGAATCGCGGGATTGCTGGTCAGCCCCGTAAGGCCATCCTCGCGGATCAGTCGCGCGAGCTCCCCGGAGTCGATCAGGCCACGGTGCAGGTCGTCGAGCCAGATGCTCTGGCCGCGGCTCGCGAGGTCGCGCAGCGCATTGACGTTCACGGCGCGGGCTTTGCAGCGGCGCCGGCGCCGGCCGGCGTCAGTGACCAGCTCCAGTCGCGGATCTCCGGCAGATCCTCACCCTGGCGCTTGATGTGGGCGGCGTGCGCGATCAGGCAGTCGCGCACGCGCTGGCGCAGGTGCGCCGCGCGCTGACCGAGCCCGGGCACGCGATCGATGACGTCCATGACCAGATGATAACGGTCGAGGTCGTTGCGCACGGCCATGTCGAAGGGTGTCGTCGTCGTGCCCTCCTCCTTGTAGCCCCGCACGTGCAGATTGGCGTGGTTGGTGCGGCGGTAGGTGAGCCGGTGGATCAGCCACGGATAGCCATGGAACGCGAAGATGACCGGCCGGTCGCGTGTGAACAGCGCATCGAATTCGCGGTCCGGCAGGCCGCGGGGATGTTCCTCGCGCGGCTGCAACGTCATCAGGTCAACGATATTGACCACGCGGATGCGCAGCCACGGCAGATGCTGCCGCAGCAGCAGGACAGCGGCCAGCGCCTCCAGCGTCGGCACGTCGCCGGCACAGGCCATGACCACGTCGGGCTCGCCATCCGCGTCGTTGCTGGCGAACTCCAGGATGCCGATGCCCGCTTCGCAATGCACGCGCGCCTGTGCGAGCGAGAGCCACTGCGGTTGCGGCTGCTTGCCGGCTACGATGACGTTGACGCGATGACGGCTGCGCAGGCACCGCTCGGTGACGGCCAGCAGTGTGTTCGCATCGGGTGCGAGGTAGACACTCACGACGTCGGCCTTCTTGTTGACGACCAGGTCGAGAAAACCCGGGTCCTGGTGCGAGAAACCGTTGTGGTCCTGGCGCCAGACGTGCGAGGTCAACAGGATGTTCAGCGACGCGATCGGCCGCCGCCACGGGATGTCGCGGCTCGCGTCCAGCCACTTGGCGTGCTGGTTGAACATGGAATCGACGATGTGGATGAAGGCCTCGTAGCACGAGAACAACCCGTGCCGACCCGTCAGCAGGTAGCCTTCGAGCCAGCCCTGGCAGGTGGTCTCCGAGAGGATCTCCATGACGCGACCGTCCGGCGCGAGCGCCGTGTCGGTGGCATCGCGCTCCGCGAGCCAGGTGCGCGAAGTCGCGTCGAAGACGTCGCCCAGGCGGTTGGAGGCGGTCTCGTCGGGGCCCACGATGCGGAAATTCCGGGCCGCGGCGTTCAGCCGCAGCACATCGCGCAGATAGCCCCCGAGCACGCGCGTGGACTCGGCGGCGCGCACGCCCGGCGCATCAATCTCGAGCGCGTGAGCTTCGAGCGGCGGCAACTCGAGGTCGCGCAGTCCCAGACCGCCATTCGCCGCGGGGTTCAGCCCGATGCGCCGCGTGCCCTGCGGCGCGAGCGTGCGAATGGCCGCCCCCGGCGCGCCGACCGCGTCGAAGAGTTCCTCGGGCCTGTAGCTGCGCAGCCACGCCTCGAGCATCGCCAGCCGCTCGGTCGACCCACGCACTTCGAACGGCACCTGATGCGATCGCCAGTGGCCCTCCACCGGCTCCCCATCGACGCATTTCGGACCACTCCACCCCTTCGGCGTGCGCAGCACGATCATCGGCCAGGCCGGGCGCTCGACGATCGCGTCACGTCGCGCGTGCTGCTGGATCGCGCGGATGTCGTCGATGACACCATCGAGCACTGCGGCGAACGCTGAGTGCACGGCAGCCGGATCGTCGCCCTCGACGTGGTGCGGCGTCCAGCCGTAGCCGCGCAGCAGACTGTCGAGCTCGTGGCGTGGAATGCGGGCCAGCACGGTCGGGTTCGCGATCTTGTAGCCGTTCAGATGCAGGATCGGCAGCACGGCGCCGTCCGTGGCGGGATTCAGGAACTTGTTCGAGTGCCACGACGCGGCGAGCGGGCCGGTCTCGGCCTCGCCGTCACCGACAATGCAGGCCACCAGCAGGTCAGGCTGGTCGAAGACCGCGCCGAAGGCGTGGGACAGCGCATAACCGAGCTCGCCGCCCTCATGGATCGAGCCCGGTACGTCGGGTGCGCAGTGGCTCGGGATCCCCCCCGGGAACGAGAACTGCCGGCACAGGCGCGTCATACCCGCAAGATCGCAGGTGACGTCGGGGTACAGCTCGCTGTAGCTGCCCTCCAGCCAGGTGTTGGCGACGATCGCCGGGCCGCCGTGGCCCGGTCCGGTGACCAGCAGCACATCGAGGTCGCGATTGCGGATCACGCGATTCAGATGCGCATAGACCAGATTGAGCCCCGGCGCGGTACCCCAGTGACCCAGCAGCCGGGGCTTGACGTGTGCGGCCGCGAGCGGTTCGCGCAGGAGCGGATTGTCGAGCAGATAGATCTGGCCGACAGTCAGGTAATTGGCGGCGCGCCACCAGGCATCGATGGCCGCGAGTTCCACGTCGGTCGCCGCCGAAGCGGGTTGCGGGTTCACGTTCGTACCATTCAAGCCGTGCCTCCTTCCTTCCCCAGATCCAGCCCGCCGCTTCGCTCAGTCGAGCGCCGACACGTCGAGCTGCGCCAGGCGCAGGGCCCGCAACATCGAGCGGTTCCTGTGCCGGTGATCCTGCGTGTGCACCAGGATGTCCGCCAGCATCTCGATGCGCACTGATGATGTACGGCCTCTTTTTCGACATGACACACTCGGCCCTGTTCCCCATGGCCGCATCCGTGATCTCCGCAAGAAATCGGGCGGGCAGCTGCAGTTCGATGTCCGCCGCGGCCGGCACGGGATGTGGTCGTCTTCGCCGCCCCCGAGGTTCCTTCAGACCACGCGTTCCAGCCCGGCGCGCAGGCTCCGGAGTCGCCTGCTGCCGGCCCTGGGCTCGTAGGCGACGGCCGCCTCGCGCGCCGCCGCTGCAGCAGTCCGGCCCTGTCCCAGGACGAATGCGAGCGTCGAGGCCACGGTTGCCTTGTCGTCATCGAATCCGCCATGCGCCGTGCTCCCCGAGGCATCCGGTGCGCCCACGGGGAGCGAATTCGGCGACTGGATCCAGGTCACCTTGTCGCCGCGGACCAGGGTCATCAGCGCATCGTGCTCCTCCACGAACTTTGCCATGCCGAGCAGCGGCACACCTTCGGGCCGGATCAGGGGAATCCGTGGCCGCGCCTCGAACGCGTTCGACACCAGGTACAGCAGCGACTTGTTGTAGATGCGGGCGCAGTGATCGTCCTGCTCGGCCTGACGCGTCAACGTGTACAGCGCGAAGCGTTCGATGCGCCCGTCGCGGATCGCCGGCAGATACAGGCTGTCGAACAGCGCCATCGTGCACGCCGGTGCCCAGAGCGTGCAGGACGCGATCCGCAGGCCGGCGCCGCCCGCCTCGACGGGCGAGGAAAGCTGCTGTACCAGCGGCCCGTGAAGGATGCTGCCGGCACTGTGACCGACCAGGTGAATCTCGATCCGGTGTTCGGCGGCCAGCCGCGCGATCTCACCGGCCACGAGGCGCGCACCGCCGCTCGCGGAACGGGCCGCATCGAGCGCGTTCTCTTTCATCTCATCCCAGGACGCCTTGCCGGTGAGCCGGCGTGCGAGAGGTTCCAGCGCATCGTCCACGCGATCGAGCATGAAATCCCGGGTGGCATCGATCACGCCCTCGGTGCGGCGACGCCGGAGCGCGTCTTCCAGCATGTTCTTCAGCGTCGTCCAGTAGTCGCTGTGCCAGACGAAGGCCAGCGGGTAGCACTCGTGCTCGAGCAGGGTGCTGCGGTACTCGGAGACGCGCTGCACGGCCGCATCCTCGTCGACCAGCCCGCCGTGCGCGTACAGTACCAGACGCCTTTTCTTCTAGCCCCCCGCGATGCGCGGGAAGTCCTCGCGCAGGATGCGGCGCACGGCCTCGGGCGTGGTGCCGAGGTTGCCGCTGGCGCGCAGCTGTCCTTCGTTGCCGAGACTGACGATGTGCGGGCGCACATCGTCGCAGGCGTAGGCCCTTGCGCGCCTCGACGCCGTGAAACTCGTACCGACCGCGGCCGTGCGCGCCAGCGGCTCGATCGGCACGCCCAGTCGCGCCACCCAGACGTCCGCGCCATTGTTCAGCCAGTCCGCATAGCTGATGCGCGCGAAGCCGTCCAGGCCCCAGTCTTCGGCCCAGGAATTCTGGATCCAGAACCCGCTCCTGTCGTAGGCCACGATCGCGAACGCGTGGCCACCCAGCATCTTCACCCTGTCATTGAACGGGATGACACCGTCGGACTTCACGTCGTCCCAGCCCGAGTGCACGGCGGCGCTCGCGTAGAGCACGCCGACTTCGCTGATCGCCGCGTGCATGGCGACCAGATCCTTGTGATTCACGCGGTAATACGCGCCGAGCGGACGACCCTGCGCATCAGCCGAGCGCTTGTCGTTCAGCGTGAAGTCGGGCTGGTCCCGATCGTGCTTCCACAGCCGTTCCGCGCAGACGCCGTGTTTGTGCCAGCCCTTCATCGCGCCGCGACAGCTCGAACCCTCGTAGCTCTCCCCCGGCCATTCGTCGTAGCGGCGCGCCATCGCATAGAGCATGCGCGGACTGATGCTTTTCGTGTCCTTCTTCACCCTGCGGGTACGCAACAGGTAGTGCACCACGGTCGCGAGCCCGAAGCCGGTGCAGGCACCCTCCTCGCCCTGATCGAGGATCGGCACACCGATCCTGCGATAGCGATCCAGCGGGATCGCGGTGCCCACCTCGACCAGCGTCGGCACGTACATCAGGTCGCGGAAGTCGACCGTGTCGGGTCGCGCGTTGAGTCGCCGCCCGCTGGCCGCGAGAGGTCCTGGCACCGCGAGCCTCGTCGCCGCGGCCCTCGCACCCCGGCCGAGCGGTACCGCAGGGGTGCCGGCCGCGCGGGCCGCGAACGGCGCGAGCGCAGTCGTCACGGCACCGTTGAATGCCTCGATGGCCGCGTTCGCCGCATCGCGCGCGAGTTTCCCGCTCACCGGCTGGCAGACCCGCATGACCGCCTCGAGCGCCGCGCACTCGTTGCGCAGCTGTGAGGCCAGCGTGTCGTCATCGATCTCACCAGCCAGGCGAGCCTCGGCCAGCGCCTGCAGGAAGTCCCTTTCGTCCTCCAGCGCGTGTCGGACGCAGTCGCGCAGCTGCGGCCACTCGCCCCCGACAGCGCCCCTGACCGCGTCGAGCATGTCGCGCAGGCCTGTCTTGATGTCGAACTTCATGAGATGCCTCCCTGGTCCGATGGAATACGGAGACGTCGGCAATCGGGCGGTGAACCCCGGAACGCAAGGTGCGCCGCCGTCACATGCCGCTGGGCGTGGCCGCAGCCTGGACGCCGAATCGCGTCGATGTGATCGACGGATATACGGACGACCCGTCGGGAGTCGCGCTGCCGGGGCGCTTTCGGCTGCGACGGCCGGGGCCCGGGCTCACTGCAGTGATCGCAGGATGTAGTGGACGATGACCGCAAGCATCGACATCACACCGCCCCAGATGAGCAAGGGGCCGTACGCACGTTCGCGTGTCGTATAGCCGGCCATCAGGCACAGCAGGCCGGCAAACGCGATGATGATGCTGACACGGGCGATCGGGTCCACGATTCACGGTGCTCCTGGTCCGAAGGGTCGCATTGCCGGCTCCGGAATCCGCAGCGAGCCTCGCCGTCGCGCCCGGACGTGATCGCGT
>CAYWMY010000129.1:0-6248 GCA_964459405.1 uncultured Steroidobacteraceae bacterium
CATCCGGCCGTGAAACTCGCGCAGGTGGTCGGCATTCCGGACGCGAAGTACGACGAGGTGCCGGCCGCGTTCGTCGAGCTCGAACCGGGTCGCCAGGCCAGCGAGCAGGAGCTCATCGAGTTCTGCCGCAAGGAGATCTCGGGCTTCAAGGTGCCGCGCGTCATCCGCTTCGTCGATGAATGGCCCATGTCGACCAGCAAGATCCAGAAGTTCCGGCTGCGTCAGCAACTGGTGCGCGAGCTCGGACTCGGAGACTGAACGATGCGCCGGCCGCGGGAACGCGGCCGGCACAATGCAGACGACGTCCGCGGTGCGGACGATCGGGAGGGTGCAGATGACAGTCAACCTCGAAGCCCGCTGGCCCGTGAATCTGGGTGCTCCCGCGGGATCCCTTGAAGCGAAGCAGCCCGACGTCGATGACGGCCTCGACGTGCCGGATCCGTCGCGCTATCACTCGCGCGAGTTCATGCAGCTCGAATGGCAGCGGCTGTGGCCACGCGTCTGGCTGCTGGCCGGCGTGACGAGCGACATTCCCGAGGACGGCGACTACACGGTGTTCGCGATCGGCCACGAGGAGATCGTGCTCGTGCGTCAGACGGATGGCGGCATCAGGGGCTTCTACAACGTCTGCCCGCATCGCGGCAACCGCATCTGCCTCAACGAGTACGGCAGCGTGCCGCGCTTCACCTGCGCATTCCACGGCTGGAAATTCGGCCTCGATGGCCGGCTCCTCGAGATCACCGACGGCGAGACCTTCGATCCGCGGCTGGTCGGCGACCACCCGGGGCTCACGGAGGTGCGGCTCGACACCATCGGGGGTCTCGTCTTCGTGAACATGGACGGTGAGGCTCCGCCGCTCAGGCGGTGGATCGGCCTGCCGCCCGGCTACATCGAGAACTACCAGATCGACCGCATGCACGTCGTGCGACACGTGCGCAGCGAATGGCGTGCCAACTGGAAGACGGGAATCGACGCCTTCTACGAGACGTACCACCTGCCGCACATCCACCCGCAGACGCAGGGTGTCATGGAGGACTTCAGCCAGTACGACCTCTATCCGAACGGCTTCAGCCGCATGATCGTTCCCATCGGCGTCAAGTCGCACCGCGTCGCGGACCGTGACACCGTGACGCCCCACCTGCAGCACATGCTGCGCGAAGCCGGCATCGACCCGGCCACCTTCCAGGGCACCGCACGCGACGTGCGCACGGCCATCCAGCGCGCCAAACGCGAGCGCGCACGAAGGCTCGGGCTCGAACACTACGATCGCTTCACCGACGGCCAGCTCACGGACAGCTGGGCGACCGGGTTCTTTCCCAACGTGCAGATCGGCATGCACCCGGAAGGCGTGTTCATCATGCGCTTCCTGCCCCACCCGACCGACCCGGAGCGTTTCTTCTACGACAACATGACGCTGCTGCGTCCTGTCGAGGATCCCGGCTACACCGTGCCCGCGTGGATGGGACTGCCGGAGGGCACCGACGTGAGCGGGCGTACGCGGCCTGCGATCGAGCATGTGCCCGTGGACGTGAAGCCCGACCTGGGCGAAGTACTGGACCAGGACGTCGAACTCGTGGCCGCCGTGCAGCGCGGCTCACGCTCGCGCGGCTTCCGCGGCCCGCTATGGGGTGAACAGGAACAGCGGGTGCGGCACTTCCACCGCGAACTCGACCGCTACATCCGCAACGAGAAATAGCGGTTCCGAGGGCTGCGGCGCAGCTTCGCCGGCCCACCCGCGCGATCACCCGGGTCCGCACGGGGCGGGACCTCGTCGAACTGGGATTCGCCACCGGGCGCGGTTAGAGTAGCCGCCTCAGAGCGCCCGCAACCGGAGGATCCCGCCCCATGAGCAACCGCCAGGTCGTACTGCGTTCCTACGTCAAGGGCGTGCCCGAAATCGACAATTTCGGCATGGTCGAAGGTGCGAAACCTGTACCGAAGGCCGGCGAGTTCGTCGTGCGCAACCTGTACTTCTCGCTGGAGGCAGCGATCCGCGGCTGGCTCGATGGCAGTCCGAACTACTTCGAGCCGATCCCGATCGGCGGCGTGATCCGCGGCCCCACGGTCGGTCGCGTCGTCGAGTCGCGCAATCCGAAGTTCAAGGAAGGCGACATCGTCTGGGGTCTGAACCACTGGGAGGAGTTTTCGCTGCTGGATGACAACACCATCCTGCTGCGCAGACTGGACACGCGCCCCGGAGTGCCGCTGTCGTACTACATCGGCGCGCTGGGTGGCTCAGGCCAGACCGGCTACGTCGGCATGCACACCATCGGCCGCATCAAGCCGGGCGAGACCGTGGTCGTGAGCGCGGCCGTGGGCGCCACGGGCAGCATCGCGGCGCAGGTCGCCAAGGTGCACGGCTGCCGCGTCATCGGCATCGTGGGCTCGGCCGAGAAGGTCAGGATCGCAAAGACGCTGGGCATGGACGACGTGGTCGACTATCGCGCGACACCCGATGTCGACGCGGCCATCAAGGCCCTCTGCCCCGATGGCGTCGACGTCTACTTCGACAATGTCGGCGGCACCACGCTCGATGCCATGCTCCTGAACATGAAGGACCGTGGCCGCATCGTCTGCTGCGGTATGATCAGCGACTACAACCACCAGGACAAGCCGACGCCGATCTATCACATCTGGCAGATGGTCGTGAAGCAGATCGAGATGCGCGGCTTTCTGCTGCACCTGACCCCCGAGACGATCCCCGAAGCGATGGAGAACCTGCACAAGTGGATCGGCGAGGGCCGAATCAAGGTGCTGGAGAACGTCACGCGCGGCATCGAGAACAGCGGCAAGGCCTATTCGGAGATGCTGAAGGGCAAGACCATCGGCAAGAACTCCGTCGAACTCGTGGAGTGAAACGCACCGGCCCGGCGCGTGCCCGCTTGACACGCGCCGGGCTTCGTCCACGGCCACCGCCGGCCCGGCCCGCAGGCCTCCACTCGCAGACCTGTCAGAAGCGCGGCGCCTTCGGGTGCGTCATGCAGGTGTTGTCGGCCGAGTTCAACGGCCCGGCATCGCTCTCACCGGTGGTCGCGCTCGCGACATGGTTCACCATGTAGTAGAGAGAGGACACGCGCCACTCCCCGCCGCGTTTCTGCAGACCCAGCAGGTAGCGGCCGTAGATCACATTGTCGGTACGGCCCTCGCCACCCAGCGCACGCACGTGTGTCACCGAGGCCACCTCGACCTGGGCATCGTTGCCTTCGAGATGGATACGCGGCTCGCCGAACATGTGCATGCGGCGCACATAGCTCTCCTCGAGTGCTTTCACGAACGGCATGAAGGCCGCGCGATCGCCGCGGAAGGCATCGCCGAAATCGATTCGCGCGTCTTCCCAGAGCAGCGATTCCTGAACCGGCCAGTTCATCCAGTCGAGGGAATTGGCGTAGCGGGCTACCACCGCACGGATGGCGGATTCATCGAGCAGGCGCGCGAGCTGCCGGCGTTCGTCGTTGTTCAGGCTGGTCATGGTCGCTCCTTTGTCGTCTGGTTGCGGCAGAGCGCGAGTGTAAACCGTATCGACGCGTGCACCTGCCCGGGTCGACGTGGCGACTCCGGACCGCATCCATCCGCCGTGCCGCTATACTCCGCCGCAATGCCCGCCACCACCCGGAATTCCCCCTTCACGTTCGGCATCGAAGAGGAGTTCTTCCTCGTCCATGCACGCAGCGGTCGCGTGGCGTCCCGCGTGTCGGGCCGTTTCCTCCAGCGACTGCGCGGCGCGCTCGGTAATGCCGTCACGCACGAGCTGCTGCAGTCGCAGATCGAGATCGTCTCACCGGTTTTCGACGACCCGCGGACCGCGGCCGCGAGCATGCGCGAGCTGCGTCGCATGACGGCGCAGATCGCGCAGGAGAACGGCCTGGCGATCGTCGCTGCCGGAACCCACCCGCTGGCGATGTGGATGGCCCAGGCACCGACTCCCAAGCCACGCTACGACCAGCTGATCGAGGACTTCGGGATCATCGGCCGTCGCAACGCCGTCTGCGGCATGCATGTGCACGTCGCCGTTCCGCCTCAGGTCGACCGCATCGACCTCATGAACCGTGCCATGCGCTGGCTGCCCCTGTTCCTGGCGCTGACGACTTCCTCGCCGTTCTGGAACCGGCAGTGCACCGGGCTGCTCAGCTACCGGCAGTCGGCCTATGACGAATGGCCGCGCAGCGGAATTCCGGACTTCTTCGCCGACGAGCCCGAGTATCGCCGCTTCGTCGGGTTCATGCAGCGGGCCGGCGCACTGAGCGATGCAACGTTTCTGTGGTGGGTGATCCGGCCCTCGGAACGCTTCCCGACGCTGGAGCTGCGCATCGCGGATGCGTGCACGCGTCTCACGGACACGCTGGCGATCGCCGCCCTCTTCCGTTGCCTGGTCTCGCTGCTCGTCCGGCGCCCTGAGCTCTACGCCGCACGGGACGCGCAGACCCGTCCGATCATCGAGGAGAATCGCTGGCGGGCCAAGCGGCACGGCATCGATGCATGGTTCATCGACGACCGGACCGGCGACGTCGTGCCGGTTCCACAGGTGCTCGCGCGGCTGCTCGAGCTCGCGGCCGAGGACATCGAGCGGTTCGGCTGCCGGTCGGCGCTGCAACCGCTCGACGAGACCCTCGCGAAGGGCACGAGCGCGCACCGCCAGCTCGAGATCTACGCTGCCAGCCGTGCGGCGGGTGCGAGCCACCTCGCGGCCCTGCGCCGGGTCGCCGACTGGCTGGCCTCCTCCACCATGGAGTGAATCTGCCGTGTCTGACACCCCGCAACGAAACCTGCTGATCGGCCTGTCACCGAGAATCCTGCGCAAACCGCCCGCGGAGGTCGGGTTCCGCGGCAAGACGCTGCAGTACCTCGAACAGTCCGTCGTCACGTGGACGGCCAGCGGCGGCGCGCTGGTGGTGATGATTCCGACTGTGGAGCGTCAGAGCATCATCCAGCGCCCGGATCTCTCTGCCAGCGCCTATGCCGAGGCGCTGGACGGCCTGGTACTTCAGGGCGGCGCGGACATCGACCCGGTCATGTATGCGTCGGCGCGCACCAGCCTCGTCGGCGAAACAGACGCCGTCCGGGACCGCTTCGAGCTCGACCTGCTGCGTGCCTTCGCGGCTGCGGGCAAGCCGGTGCTCGGCATCTGCCGCGGCATGCAGCTGATCAACGTCGCCTTCGGTGGCACGCTGCATCATGATCTGCAGGCGCGGGGCGCCAGCTCGATCCCCCATCACGAACCGGAGCTGTACGACGAGTATTCGCACACGATGCGATTCACGCCCGGCGGCTGGCTGCAGGGGCTGTACGGCGGCATCAGCGAAGCGCGCGTGAACTCGATTCACCACCAGGGAATCGAGCAGCTCGGCGAGGGGCTGTGCATCGAAGCGGTCTCGGAAGACGGTGTGGTCGAATGCATCCGGCGCGACGAACGGCGCTTCATCGTCGGCGTGCAGTGGCATCCGGAGTTCCACGACGGCCGCTTCCCCGACCTGCTGTCGACTGCCCCGTTGCTGCAGGCCTTCCTCGAAGCCGCGATCGCCCGGCGCGGCCACTGACGGTCCGGCTGCGCGCTCGCCTGGCGGCTCAGCGTCCGGCGGAGGGAGAACCCGCTTCGGCGACCCGCACGCCGGATCCGCTCCGGTCCGGTGTGTGCCCGGCGCGGGCAGGTTCCGGCCGCCGCCAGGGGTCCACGTGCGTCATGAGATTCAGCACGCGATGCCGCTGCATCACGCGGTTACGCGCCTCGACGGCAATGGCATGGCCCTGCTCGACCGTCAGCGTGCCATCGATTTCGAGGTGCGCATCGACGATGATCATGTCACCCATGCTGCGCGTGCGCAGGTCGTGCACGCCGCCGACTCCGGGCGTTTCCTCGATCGTGCGGCGGATGGCCTGGATCTCCTGCGCGTCGGCCGCGCGATCGGTGAGGTCATGCAGCGCGGACCAGCCGAACTTCCAGCCCATGCGGGCGACCAGGAAGCCGACCACGGCCGCCGCGAGCGGATCCAGCACCGGGTAGCCTGCGAGGTTTCCCGCGATACCCACGGCCACGACCAGCGACGAGGCCGCATCCGAGCGCGCGTGCCAGGCATTGGCGACCAGCATGCTGGACTTCACACGCTGCGCCACCGCGAGCAGGTACCGGAACAGGAGTTCCTTGGCGACCAGCGTGCCACAGGCGACCCACAGCGCCGCGATGTGCACCGTCTGCACCGCCTGCGGCTGCTGGACCTTCTGGAAAGCCGACCAGCCCATGCCGATGCCGACCA
>CAYWMY010000129.1:6258-7972 GCA_964459405.1 uncultured Steroidobacteraceae bacterium
AGCAGCAGCACGCCCAGCACCAGAGAGGCCGCGGTCTCGAAGCGCTGGTGGCCATAGGGGTGGTCGGCGTCGGGATCCTTGTGGCTGTGGTGGCTCGCGAACAGCACGACGAAGTCCGAGACCAGATCCGACAGCGAGTGGATGCCGTCCGCGATGAGGCCCTGCGATCTGGACAGCAGGCCCACGACGATCTGCACCAGCGTCAGCACCAGGTTGAGCGCAACGCTGACCCAGGTGCTGCGCGAGGCCGCCCGCGCGCGCAGGGCGGGGCTGAAGCGCGTTTCCGAATCGTCTCTGGCGGGCATCAACAGGGGCATCGGGCGGCTATCGACGGGCTGGCGAAAGTGAGGGCGCGGTGACGGCGTGCACACCCTGCCACGAGGTCGATGTTGTCAGCAACCGTGTGTCACGGTCGGGAATTGCCGGAGGCCCACCGCTCGCCGGAGGCGCTGGCGCGGCCCGCGGCCGGCCGGGACCGCGCCCGCCGGCGACGATTTACCGGCTCGAACAGATACACGGCGTAGCCGTCCCGCAGCTCGTGAAGCAGGCTGTTGAACAGCCAGCCGGGGATGTACAGCGTATGGGCTTCGCGCGCGCGTCCCACGACGGACAGCAGCCGCTGCTGGCGGTAGCCCGCGGCTTCCACGAGGGCGCGTGGATGCTGGCCGCGCGCGGCGAGGTACGCGCCGAAGTGCGCCAGCGCCCATTCGAGGCTGCGATCGAACCAGCGGAATCGGGCGGTCATGAGGTCACAGACCAGGGTTGCCCGCGGCAGCCGGGTTCGCAGCGCCGCCGCGAGCCGGCCCAGCGTCGCGTCGTCGAGGTACATGGACACACCTTCGATCACGACCAGCGCACGGTCGCGGCCCGCGACCGCGGTGAGGTACTCGAGCGCCGCGGTACGCTCGAAATCGACCGCCAGCCGCTGCAGCGGCCGCGGCGCCGTAGCCACCGGCAGGCGCTGCTCCTTGAAGTCGATCAGGGCCGCATCGTCGATTTCGAACCAGTGCCCCCCCGGCAGCCGGAAGGCACGCGTATCAAAGCCCGCGCCCATGACGATCACGCGCACCTCGGGGTCCGCCGCGAGGCGCTCGCGGATCAGGTCGTCGACAAGCCGGTGGCGCGCGACATTGGCCGCCGCCGCGGCCCAGTGGCTCAGCAGCGGAGCCAGTTCCAGGCGGATCGTCGGATCGATGAAACGCGCCGCGAAGACATCGCCGCAGACCGGCGCGGCGCGCGCAGCATCGTCGGCGCGCACGGCGCAGCAGTAGAACGCGGTGCGGGCAACGGGATGCGTGACCGCCACGGCGCCCTCCTGGCAGCGCAGAACCGGCGACATGCAGCAATCATAGCGCGCGGGGGCAGCCGAGTGATCAACCGCGGCCTCCTGTCATGCCCGGCACGCGGCACCGCGCCGGGCTCAGGCCTTCTTCACGAACTCGGACTTGAGCTGCATGGCGCCGAAGCCCTCGATGCGGCAGTCGATGTCATGGCCGCCCTGCCCGTCGACCAGGCGGATGCCCTTGACGCGTGTGCCCACCTTCACGACGGAGGAACTGCCTTTGACCTTCAGGTCCTTGATCACGGTCACGGTGTCACCGTCCCTGAGTTCGTTGCCGTGCACATCGCGGACCACGCGCCGTTCCTCGTTGTCCTGCGCGGCCGCTGCGACCGGCCACTCGTGCGCGCACTCGGGACAGACATAAAGCGCGTC
>CAYWMY010000130.1:0-7746 GCA_964459405.1 uncultured Steroidobacteraceae bacterium
CGATCAGCACGCGGCCGCTCGGATCGTGCAGCACGCCAACCATGACGTGCAGTGCTGGAAGCGCATCCATGGATTGGAGATTGTCCCATTCCGGGCACCGTGCCGCTCGGGTGCAGTGGCAGCGAGGGTGTGCGGTGCGTGTCCGGCGTACGGCACCAGGAGGACCGACGATGCAGCCTGAATTCTGGAAGGAGCGCTGGGAGCAGGGACAGATCGGCTGGCACCAGGACAGGGTGCACCGTGCGCTGCCCGCATGCTGGGCTGCTCTCGGCGTTCCGCCCTCTGCGCGCGTCTTCGTACCGCTGTGCGGCAAGAGTCTCGATATGGTCTGGTTGCGGGAGCGCGGACACGCCGTGGTCGGCATCGATCTCTCGCCCGTGGCCGTGCGCGACTTCTTCAGGGAGCGGGGACTGACCCCCGCGATCGAGTCCCGCGGCCTGCTGCAGCGCTGGACCGGCGGCGGGTACGAGTACTGGCTCGGTGACCTGTTCGCCCTGACACCGGACGATCTGGGCCCCATCGACGCGATCTACGATCGCGCCTCGTTGATCGCTCTGCCTCCCGAGGTCCGGCCCCGGTACTGCGCGCACGTGTCCGGACTCATGCGGCCGGGGTGCAGGGGACTGCTGATCACGATGGAGTACGATCCGTCGCTGCTGTCGGGGCCGCCCTTCTGTGTCGAGGAGAGCGAGATCGTGGCGGGCTTCGCGCCCGGAATATCGGTCCGCGCCATCGAGCGAGTGACCATTCCCGCCGACAACCCACGCTTCCGCGAGGCGGGCGTGGACTCGCTGCTCGAGGTGACCTATGCGCTGGAGCGTGTGCAGGGTTGAGTGTGTCGCAGTCCCTGCAGCGCCGGCCGCGCGTGGGCTGATGCCGTCAGTGCGGGTGTGACGGATCGAGGCCGTCGGTGCTCAGGTCGGGTTGCGTTTCCGGCTCCGCCGGAATGCGGCGCCGTTCGTCGAGCCACGCTCCCAGATCGATCAGGCGACAGCGATCGCTGCAGAATGGCCGCCAGCGGTTGTCCGCCGACCATTCGAGTTCCCTGCCGCAGCCGGGACAGCGGACCTTGGTCGCCACGGGGATCACCCGCAGCAGCTCAGGACGAACGGCACGTCATCCGGACCTTGAAACGGGCGGCTGGCGACGCCGGTCCAGTTCAGGAACCGCACGGTGCACCGATGCTGGCTGCCGCTGACGACTGGATAGAGCTTCGAATCTCCCGGCAGCGAGATGCGCAGCAGCTGCACCGGCGCATCGCGGTCGAATGACATCTGGTAGACGCCGCCAGGGGCTGTCTCGCGTCGCGGCCGGGCATTCTCACGGGTCACCCACAGCAGCTCCGACACCGCCTCGCACAACGGACGAATCGTTCCCAGCCAGGCGTTGAGGTCGTTCTCGCGCTGTTCGGAAGGGCGGTTCAGCCAGTGAAAATAGTCCGGCAGGTCGAATTCGCAGGTGCCCCCGGGAATCGCGCTGCGATGTTTGATGGCCGACAGGAATTCCGAGTCCCGCAGGGGCTGCATGAAGTTGCTGCCCGCGCCATTCAGTTCCTCGCGGCGACGCACCAGATTCGACAGGATCGCGCGCAGGCGCCCGGCGTCGACGCCCTGCCGGTTCTGGTAGTCCCGCAGCAGCGCCATCTGGCGTTCCAGTTCCTTGAGCACGTCGCCGCGTGCATCGCCGCGCGCCGTGATCGCCAGGATCTCGAGCAGGCTCGCGACGGCGGCGCGCCCCGAATATGCCGACGGGGTCTCGCTGTGATACACCGCCTGCTGCCACAGGAACTCGAGCCGCAGGAAGGCCCGCAGCCGCTCCGTGAGGGGCTGTTCGTAGACGACCGACGAGGGGGCGGCGTCTGGTGCGCTGGCAGGCTGAAACATCGACTTTATTCTGGGCCACGGGTCTGGCCACGTAAACGCCGATTATGTCGCAGATCAGCGATTCCGGCCGGCCAGATCCAGGTAGAGCCGATGCAGTTCGTCGACGCGCCGGGCCAGGTCCTCGGGGCTGCCGTCGTTCCGGATCACGTCGTCGGCGGCTTCGATCCGTCGTTGCCGGTCGGCCTGCGTCGCAATGATGGCTTCGGCCTGCGCGACGGTCTCCGCGTCCCGGGACAGCAGACGCGCGAGCTGCTGGGCCGGGTCGCAGTCCACGACGAGCACCCGGTCCAGGCCCTCGCGCCGGCCACCCTCGACCAGCAGCGGGATGACGTGAATCTGGTACGGGCCGACCGCGGCTGCGGCCCGCGCGGCGAGTTCCGCGCGAATCGCCGGATGCAGGATCGATTCAAGCTGGCGCCGCCGGGCCGGGTCGGCGAAGACGATCTGCCGGAGGCGCCTGCGGTCCAGTCGGCCAGCCGGGTCCAGGACCCCGGCCCCGAATGCGGCGACGATCTGCGCCAGCGCCGGGCTTCCCGGTTCGACGACGTCGCGGGCAATCTGGTCCGTGTCGATGACCACGGCGCCACGCGCCGCGAACAGGTTCGCGACCGTCGTCTTGCCGCTGGCGATGCCCCCGGTCAGCCCGACCGTGTACGGCCGAGGGCGTGCCGGTTCAGCGCAGCCCGCTGACACGCAGGTACCCTTCCACGAGGTCGTGACCCCAGAGCAACGCGACCCACCCGGCGCCCGCGAGATAGGGGCCGAAGGGTATCGGGATGTCCCGGCCCCGGCGCCGCGCCAGGATCAGTGCGATGCCGACGAGGGCGCCGACACCCGCGGAGAGCAGCAGGATCAATGGCAGCATCTGCCAGCCAAGCCAGGCGCCCAGGGCGGCGAACAGCTTGAAGTCGCCGTAGCCCATGCCGTCCTTGCCCGTGAGCAGGCGGAACAGGTGGAACACCAGCCACAGGAACAGGTAGCCGGCCACGGCCCCGATGATCGCGTCAGTCGGGGCGACGGGAACAGGCGCGACCGAGTCGGGCCGGTGCGCCAGGGACAGCAGCAGTCCGAGCCACACCAGCGGCAGCGTGAGGTTGTCCGGCAGCAGCTGGTGGTCGATGTCGATGAAGGTCAGCGCCAGCAGAAACCACGTCAGGACCAGTCCCGCGACCCCGGGCAGGCCGAATCCGAAACGCCAGGCGACGACGGCGGACAAGAGGCCGCAGGCGGCCTCGATCACCGGGTAGCGGACCGGGATCCGCGCGCTGCACTTCGCACACCGGCCCCTCAGCAGGAACCAGCTCAGCACCGGCACGTTGTGGTGCGCCCGGATAGGCGTGCCGCAGGACGGGCACCGGGAGCGTGGCGTGACGAGATTGAATGTCTCGGCGACGACAGTGGACTGGGTGCCGGAGATCTCCACGAACTCGGCCTTCCACTGGCGCTCCAGCATGACCGGCAGGCGCAGGATGACAACGTTCAGGAAACTTCCGACCAGCAGGCCGACGATACCGGCGATGCCGGTCCAGAGGACCGGCACATCCCTCAGCAATGCAACGTAATCCACGTCCTGACCTCAAAAGAACGCCGCGGCGGGCGCGGCGTTCTGCCTGCAGCGCGGGGCGGCCTTCAGACCACGGCGCCGAGCTTGAAGATCGGCAGGTACATCGCGATGACCAGGCCACCGACGAGAACGCCGAGAATGGCCATGATCAGCGGCTCCAGCAGGCTCGCGAGACCGTCGACCGCGGAGTCCACTTCAAGCTCGTAGAAATCGGCGACCTTGCCGGACATCGCGTCCAGCGACCCCGATTCCTCGCCCACGGCGATCATCTGGATGACCATGTTCGGGAACAGGCCGGTGTTCTCCATCGCGCGCTGCAGGCGCGTGCCGGTCGCGACCTCGTCACGCATGCGCATCGTGGCATCCTCGTACACGATGTTACCCGTGGCGCCGGCCACCGATTCCATGGCCTCGACGAGCGGCACGCCGGCCGAGAACATCGTGGACAGCGTCCGGGCGAAGCGGGCGATCGCCGCCTTGACCAGGATCGGCCCGAGGACCGGCACGCGCAGCGACATCCGGTCGAGCGCCTGGCGCATGGGGCGAGACCGCTTCTTGAAGTAGATGAAGGCGAAGATCACACCGCCGGTGACCAGGGCCATCCACCACCACGCGCCTTGCACGAACCGCGACAGATCGATCACGAAGCGCGTGAACGCCGGCAGGTCGGCGCCGAAGCCCTTGAACAGCGACTCGAACTGGGGGATCACGAACAGCAGCAGGATCAGCGTCACGACCACGGCGACCACGAGCACCGCCGCCGGGTAGAAGAGCGCCTTCTTGATCTTCTTCTTGAGCGCCTCGGTCTTCTCCTTGTAAGTCGCGATCTTGTAGCGCAGCGTCTCGAGCGCCCCCGCCTGCTCGCCGGCCTCGACGAGGTTCACGTACAGGTCGTCGAAATAGAGCGGGTGCTTGGCCAGTGCCTCATGCAGCGAGCTGCCGCTCTCCACCTGGCCCTTGATGTCGAGGATCAGCTTCTGCATCGACGGCTTGTCGTGTCCGACGCCGACGATCTCGAACGCCTGGACCAGCGGAATGCCCGCCGCGAGCATGGTCGCGAGCTGGCGGCTGAACACGGCGATGTCCTCGGCGGTGGGCTTCTTGCCGGAGCGCATCGCCTGGCGCTGCTTGCGGATCTTGACGGGTACGATGCCCTGGCGCCGCATCTCGGCGCGCACGTCGTTCTCGCTGCTCGCGAGCGAGCGGCCCCGGACCCGGTTGCCCTTGCGGTCGGTGCCTTCCCACGTCCATGGGACGTCTTTTCTGATCGCGGCTGCCTGGGCCATGAGTCGCGTTTCCTGGTTCGGTCGGCAGCGGCGACATTAGCGCCGCATCCGATCACTCGACTGTTACTTGGTTCACTTCTTCGAGGCTGGTGAGGCCGTCGCGTACCTTGCGCAAGCCGGAGGTCCGCAGGTCCCACACGCCCTCTTCGCGGGCCTGAGCCGCGATGTCCGGGGCGCTGCCACCCGAGAGAATGATGCGGGCGATCACCTCGGTGACGGGCATGACCTCGTAGATCCCGACGCGGCCCTTGTAGCCGTCGGTGCACTGGCTGCAGCCGACCGGCCGGAAGATCTTCACTTCGCCCGTGAGGTCATCCTCCCGGAAGCCCTCCCGGAGCAGCGCCTCGCGCGGGATCTCGGCGGGCTGCTTGCAGTTGCCGCACAACCGGCGCGCCAGACGCTGCGCAATGATCAGGCTCACCGAGGTCGCGATGGCATAGGGCTTCACGCCCATGTCGACGAGGCGCGTCAGCGTCTGCGGCGCATCGTTGGTGTGCAGGGTCGACAGCACGAGGTGGCCCGTCTGGGCGGCCTTGATGGCGATCTCCGCCGTCTCCAGGTCACGGATCTCACCGACCATGACGACGTCGGGGTCCTGGCGCAGGAAGGCGCGCAGCGCCGAGGCGAAAGTCAGTCCCACCTTGGGGTTCACGTTCACCTGGTTGACGCCGGGCAGCACGATTTCCGCCGGGTCCTCCGCCGTGGAGATGTTGGTGTCCTCGACGTTCAGGATGGAGAGCCCCGTGTACAGGGAGACGGTCTTGCCGCTGCCTGTCGGCCCTGTCACCAGGATCATGCCCTGCGGCCGCGCCAGCGCCTTGAGATACAGATCCTTCTGGAACGGTTCGTAACCCAGCGCATCGATACCCATCGTCGCCGTGCTGGCATCGAGGATGCGCAGCACGATCTTCTCGCCGAACAGTGTTGGACAGGAGCTGACGCGGAAGTCGATCGAGCGGCTTTTCGACAGGCGCATCTTGATGCGACCGTCCTGGGGTACACGCCGCTCGGCGATGTCCATGCGGGACATGACCTTCAGGCGTGCGGCGAGCTTGTTGGCCACCGCGATGGGTGGTTGCGCGACCTCGCGCAGCACGCCGTCGAGGCGCAGCCGTACGCGGTAGTATTTCTCGTAGGGCTCGAAATGGATGTCCGAGGCGCCCCGCCGGATTGCGTCGAGCATGATCTTGTTGACGAAGCGGACGATCGGGGCGTCCTCGACGTCGTCGCGGGTGACGGCCTCTGCGCCGATGTCGTCATCGGAGGAGACCTCGAGGTTCTCGAGGTCGAGATCGTCTTCCGCCAGGGCCGGCATCGCGACGTCGACCTGCTCGATGGCCTTCTGCACGGCCTTCTGCAGCTTGTCCTCTTCGACGACGATGGCCTCGATGGCGAGGCCTGTCTGAAACTTGATCTCGTCGATCCCACCCAGGTTGGTCGGGTCGGACACCGCGACGTAGAGGCGTTTGCCGCGCTTGACCAGCGGCAATACACGGTGCTTGTTCAGCAGCTTGTCGCTGATCAGCTTGACCGTGTCGAGATCGATCGAGACGCAATCGAGGTCCAGGATCGGGACACCGAATTCCTGCGCAGCGGCGATGGCGATTTCGCGGGCGTCAGCGATGCCCTGGCTGACGAGGTAGCTCACGATCTGGACCCGCTTCTCCCGACAGGCGGCCAGCGCGTCCAGCATCGCGGTTTCGTCGAGCAAGCCGTCCTGGACCAGTCGCTGCGGCAACCCACCGAGCGCGGCTTTCGCGGCGGCTCCAAGGGTGAGGCTGGCTTCCTGGTTCATTCAGTCGGGTATCCGGTGTTGGGCCTGGACTCGAAACAGAATTGTGTACCGGGGGGTCCCCCCCCGGCAATTATCAAATCACGGGCCAATGATCACATAACGGGCCACACTTGCGGACGACGGTAATCACAGCCCTGCACGGAGCCGGGGGCCGTGCCGGTGGCGTCAGCCCTCCAGCTCACCGGGGAAGCGGTCGTGCAGGGCGTCCCACAGGCGCACGGCTTCGGGATGCACGGCGGGGTCCGGGCGAGCGCTCAGCCGTCGGGGCAAAGGCAGCTGACGGTCGAGCAGGATGTAGTCGTAGCGTCCCGGTTCGGCCTCCCTGGGGATTGCCGCGAGCATCAGATCCCCCAGCATGGCGGCGCGTTGCTTGCGATCGAGCAGTATCGGCAGGCGGTCGCTGCGCAGCTGCGACCACCCTCGCTGCGGCTCGATCTCGTAGAACGATGCGGCTTCCCGGATCAGGCCCTTCTCGTCGATCTGGCCCGCGAGCAGCTTGGGGGTGTTGACATCCGTCTCGGTGAAACGGATCCGCTCGTGCATCGCAGGCGTGGGCGTCGCGCCTTCGATCAGGGCCCGCAGGGATACGCCATCGACGGGCCCGATCTCGGCGGGTCGGGCCCCCAGCAGGTCCATGACGGTCGGCTTGATGTCCTCGAGCGAAGCGGGGACCCCAAGCCGGGCAGGTTCCCCGGTATTCGCGGAACCGAAGCCGCGTACGGCGAACAGGACCTGGAACTGATGCGGGCTCAGGACGCTGGTGCCATGGCCCCACATCGAAGCGCCGATTTCCTGCGGCTTGCCGTAGCGCGCCATCAGCGAATCACTGCGCTTGCCCAGAGCCTCTCCATGATCCGACAGCACGATGACGATGGCGTTGTCGAGGAGTCCCTTGCGACGCAGGATCTCCATCAGGCTCGCGAACTGGCGATCCACGGCGGGAACCGCGAAACCGTACATCTCGCGCCACGTCGGCTTGAAGACCGGTTTTTCGACACCGCCGTAGTAATAAGGCCAGTGAGCCAGCGTCAGGTGGACCGCGAGAAAGGTCGGGCCGTCGGGCTGGATTTCCGCATCGAGGCGCTGCAGGAACGTCTCGGGCCGGTACGTCACCCAGGCGGCGCGGTTGGCGTAGGTGCTCGGGAACAGCCACCGGGAGATCGAAAAAGACGACAGCAGATTGGGCAGGGGCAGGTCGTTCGCATTCCCCAGCAGGAA
>CAYWMY010000130.1:7756-7964 GCA_964459405.1 uncultured Steroidobacteraceae bacterium
AAATCCGTCACGCCGACACGCGGCGTGATCGTCTGATCGAAGCCGTAACTGCCATCGATGTTGGCGAAACGTACCTCGTCAGTGGCGTAGATGGCGCGATAGCCGCGCGTCCGGAGCAGGTCGCCCAGCGTCCGGCCATCCCGGACCGCGGCGCGTGGCATCAGGTTGAAGCGTGCATTGGTCGAGACGGGATGCTGTCCCGTCAGGA
>CAYWMY010000131.1:0-7960 GCA_964459405.1 uncultured Steroidobacteraceae bacterium
GTACATCTGTGCCCGCGGCATGGATCGCTTCGATGACGATCGGGTGCGATCGGTGTGGCACGAGGGCGGCACAGTCCAGTACCTCGATCGACTGGTACTGCCGCTGGGCGAGGTCCCCGCTTTCAGTACGCCCGGCCGTCGGCGGCTCGCCGGCCCCACGCACGTGGTCACGAACGGGCGGGCGCAGGCCCGAGTCAGGAAGGACACGGCCCGCCCGGTGTGTCGCCGGGCAGGTGCTTCTGCGTCGCACCGGACAGGGCCAGGGAACTGCACGAGGGTGCGGTGCCGGGCCGAGCCTCCGGGCGACGGCCGCCGGCGGGACCATTGACCGACCGCCTAGTCGGCTCGTATCATTCGGGCCCCCGAAATCAAGGACACGAGGAGTGCCCGCCGTGTCGGCAGCCGCGAACAGCAAAGCCATCGATGAGACCCTTTTCACCTGGCCCGCGACCACGCCCGTGCTGCTGGGCTCCTGCTGCCGCGAATGCGGCAGTTACGCGTTCCCGGTCAATCCGAGCTGCACGCGCTGCGGCGCGGAGGCCGTCGAGGTGATCGAGCTGCCGCGGCGAGGGAAACTCTGGGCATGGACCATCCAGCGATTCATGCCGAAGGAGCCGTACCGCAGCTCCGAGACCGAGGCCACCTTCAAGCCCTTTGGCATGGGCTACGTGGAGCTGCCGGGTGCGCTGCGCGTCGAGACGCGGCTGACCGAGAACGATCCCGCGAAGCTGCACATCGGCGCGGAGATGGAGCTCGTCGTGTACACGCATCGCATCGAGCCTGACGGCACGGCGGTCATGAACTACGCCTTCCGGCCCGTCTGAGCGGAGACCTAAGGAACCATGAGAGTCGCAATCGTTGGAGTGGGCATGCATCCGTTCGGTCGCACACCGAGCCGCACGGGCATGCAGCAGGGCGCCTATGCGGCGCGCCGCGCGCTCGAGGACGCGGGCGTCCAGTGGAAGGACATGCAGTTCGGCTACGGCGGCAGCTATTCCTCGGGTAACGCCGATGCGCTGGGCAACGAGCTCGGGCTCACCGGCATGCCGTTCACGAACATCCTGAACGCCTGCGCCACCGGCGGCAGCTCGCTGATCGCGGCCTGCAAGGAAATCCAGTCCGGTGCTTCCGAGATCGGCATCGTGGTCGGCTTCGACAAGCACGATCGCGGCGCTTTCAACGCCGATCCGTCGGAGTACAGCCTCGGCGCGTGGTACGGCGAGGCCGGCATGATGCTGACCACGCAGTTCTTCGCGATGAAGCTGCAGAAGTACATGCACGACTACGGCATCACGACCGACGCGCTGGCGCGTGTCGCGGAGAAAGCCTTCCAGAATGGCGCGCTGACCCCGAATGCCTGGCGGCGTACACCGATCGGCCTCGAGGAGATCAAGAACTCCACAATGGTCAACGATCCGCTGACCAAGTACATGTTCTGCTCGCCATCCGAGGGTGGCGTGGCACTGGTGGTCTGCCGCGAGGACATCGCGCACCGCTACACGAAGACGCCCGTCTATGTGAGCGCGGCCGCGATGCGTACGCGGCTCGCGGGCGCCTTCGAGGTCTACGGCACCTCCGTGTCACTTCAGGACGTGCCGAATGCGACGGAACTCGCCTCGCGTGCGGCCTACGAGATGGCGGGCCTGGGGCCGAAGGACATCGACGTCGCGGCGCTGCAGGACACCGAGGCCGGCGCCGAGGTCATGCACATGGCCGAGAATGGCTTCTGCGCGCATGGCGAGCAGGAGAAGATGCTGCGTGACGGCGAGACGAGCATCGGCGGCCGGCTGCCCGTCAACACCGACGGCGGCTGCCTCGCGAACGGCGAGCCGATCGGCGCCTCGGGTCTGCGGCAGATCCACGAGATCGTGCTGCAGCTGCGCGGTGCCGCGGGCCAGCGGCAGGTGCCGGGTGGTCCGAAGACCGGCTATACGCACGTCTACGGCGCGCCCGGCATCAGCGCGGTCACGATCCTGCAGAAGTGATCCAGCGTGCGGGCGAGGCCCTGCAGTCGACCCTTCCAGCGTTGAACGTGATCGCCCACAGGCTCGCCGCGGACCGGCAGGAGAGCCTGCTCGAACAGTCGCTTGAGCGTTATCTGCGCGAGTCCTGCTCGATGGCCGTGCGCGCCGCGACCTTGCGCAGCGCGACCGGTTTCAGCGCTGAGCGCTGGTCCTTCTTCGCGGAGCTGGGCCTGCTGGGGTTGCCCTTCGGCGAGCAGGACGGCGGCTACGGCGGCTCACTCAGCGACGTCATGGGCGTCATGCGACTGCTCGGCCGGGCCCTGGTGCCCGAGCCATATTTCGAGTGCATCCTCATCGCGGGCCGGCTGCTTGCGGCGACGACCGACACCGCGCACAGGGCCGAGTGGCTCACGGCGATCATCGCCGGCGAACGCCTGCTCGGGCTTGCCCACCTCGAGCGCGGTGATCGCGGCCGCGGCGAGGTCCGGCAGACGACCGTGAAGTGCGGCGATGCGGGCCTGCTGCTCGACGGCGCGAAGATCCTGGTGCCGGTCGCCGGCTCGCTGGACGCGATGCTCGTCACGGCAAGGGACGAACAGGGCGCACTGCGCGTGTGCCTGGTGCCGCGTGACCTTCCCGGTGTGGACATCCGCGACTGTCGCGTCGTGGATGGCCGCCGTGTGGGTGAAGTGCGTTTCGAGAGCGTGAAGCTCGCCCCCGACGCACGGCTCACGTTTCCCGACGTCGATGCCGCGCTCGATGCGGTGCTCACCTGGGCCGATGCCGCGCTCTGCGCCGAGGCCGCAGGCTGCATGCAGGCGCTGTTCGAGATGACGCTCGAGCACGCCCGTACGCGCCGGCAGTTCGGCCGCCCCATCGGCAGCTTCCAGGTGCTGAAGCACCGGCTCGTGGACTGCCATACGAGCATCGAGCAGGCCGAGGGTCTGCTCGGTCTGGCGGCCTGTGATGACAGCGCCGACTGGGCCGCCAACGTCGCGGCGGCACGCAGCTTCATCGACCGGCACGCCATCCGCCTGGGCCACGAGGCGATCCAGATCCACGGTGGCATGGGGCTCACCGACGCGCTGGCGGTCAGCCACTATCACAAGCGCATCACGATGATCGCGATGCTGTTCGGCGACCGGCATGCGCAGACTGATCGCTTCCTGGCCCGGCGACGGCCGCGTGGCAGCGGTGCGGCCAGCAGCGCGCTTGACTTCGAGCGGATCCTGTCGCGCAGCGAGCGGGCCTTCCGCGACGAGGTGCGGGCCTTCCTCGCGGGCAATCTGACGCCGGAGATCCGCGGCGCGGTGCGGCGCCAGACCAGCTCCTATCCGGAGAAGGATGTGGCCATCGCCTGGCAGCAGCGTCTGCATGCGAAGGGCTGGCTCGCGCCGCACTGGCCGGTGGAGGTCGGCGGCACAGGGTGGACGCCGGTGCAGCGCCTCCTGTTCGACTATGAATGCGCCATCGCCGGCGCGCCGGAGCAGGTGCCGATGGGTTATCGCTATGTCGGCCCCGTCATCGCGCACTTCGGCTCCGAGTGGCAGAAGTCGTATTTCCTGCCGAAGCTGCTTTCGAGCGAGCATTACTGGGCGCAGGGTTTCTCGGAACCCGGCGCGGGTTCCGATCTTGCTGGACTGTCGACCACGGCAGTGCTGGACGGCGATCACTACGTGATCAACGGCAGCAAGATGTGGACGACGCACGCGCACCACGCAAACTGGCTGTTCTGTCTCGCGCGTACGGAGCGTACGGCCCGACCGCAGGAGGGCATCAGCTTCTTCCTGATCGACATGCGTACACCCGGCATCCAGGTCGAGCCGATTCCGCTGCTCGCGGTCGACCACGAGGTCAACCAGGTATTTCTCGACGACGTACGTGTGCCCGTGACGCATCTCGTCGGCGAGGCGGGGCGCGGCTGGGAGTACGCGAAGTTCCTGCTCGAGCTGGAACGCGGCGGAACCTTCTTCTGCGGCCGCATGCGGCACGAATACGCGCTGGTCGAGGAACTCGTCGAGACGATCGCGCCGGAGCTCTGCAGCGACCGGATCTTCACGCATCGTCTCGCCGGCCTCGAACATCGGCTGATGGCGCTGGAACTGCTGGAGTTCCGTACGGCACGGGGTGTGCGCCACGGGGGTGCGGCCGGTGTCAGCGGCTCCATGACGAAGCTGCTCGCTTCGGAGCTGCAGAAGGACATCACGGAGGCCGCCATGCACGTGGCCGGCTACAGCGGTGCGGAACTCGTGCCGCACCGGCCGCTCGGGGGGGCGGGTTCACCGCCGCTCGCGGGCTTCGAACTCGAGGCCGTGGCCATGCCGCGGTATCTCAACATGCGCGTCGCCTCGATCTATGGCGGCTCCAGCGAGATTCAGCGCGAGATCATCGCCAAACACGCGCTCGGGCTGCGCTGAACAAACGGACGGCCGGGGGCCGGGTTCACGCGGGCCGGGGGGGCCGGCAGGCCCGTCATGCTCAGCGGGGAGGCTCGGCCGCGGCGCAATGTGGCAGCGGACGGTCCGCCGTCCGGCCACGGTGCTGCGCGCGGGAGCCGCAAGCCGCAACATGGGGGCAGCTCGATGGACACATTCGACTTCGTCATCGTGGGTGGTGGCTCCGCCGGGTCAGTGCTCGCCTGGCGCCTCGCGGAGGCCGGCCGTCGTTCCGTGTGCGTGCTCGAGGCCGGCCCGGCCGACACCAGTCCCTGGATCCGCCTGCCGGCGGGATTCATCAGGACGCTGGTGAATCCCGCCGTGACCTGGCAGCTCGCCACCGAGCCTTCCGCGGGCAGCGGCGGGCGGCGTATCGCGTTCCAGCAGGGCCGCGTGCTCGGGGGCTCCAGCGCCGTGAATGGTGCGATCTACAACCGCGGACAGGCGGCCGATTTCGACGACTGGGCGAGCCTCGGCAATCGCGGCTGGAGCTACGCCGAGCTGCTGCCGTACTTCCGCCGCACCGAGTGCCGCATCGGCGCAGCCGACGAGCGGTACCGCGGCCGCGAAGGACGGCTGCCTGTCTCGACCAACGCCCTGCGTCTGCCCGTGGCGGAGGCTTTCATCGCGGCCGCGGAAGCCACCGGTCTGCCGCGCAACGACGATTACAACGGTGCACGGCAGGAGGGTGTCGCGTATTCGCAGGCGCACATCCGCCGCGGCCTGCGCGTGAGCACAGCACACGCGTTCCTGCATCCCGCGCGGCGGCTGGGCGTCGAAGTGCGCACGCGCACGCGCGTGCTGCGCGTGCGCTTCGAAGGACGGCGAGCGACCGGCGTGGTGTGCGCTCTGGAGGGCACGGACCGGCAGCTCGAGGTCCGTGCGCGGGAGAGCGTGGTGCTGGCCGCTGGCGCCATCCACTCGCCGCAGCTGCTGCAGCACTCGGGCGTGGGCGCCGGCGATCACCTGCGGGATCTCGGCATCGACGTGGTGTACGCCCTGCCGCGCCTCGGTGAGAACCTGCGCGACCACTGCAACGCGCGGCTCGTCGTGCGTGGCCGGCCCGGCATGGATGGCATCAACGCGCGCGTACGGGGCTGGCGGCTCGGTCGCGAAATCCTGCGCTGGAGTCTCGGCCGTCCGAGTGCGCTCGGCATCAGTCCCGCACTCGTGCACGTCTTCGGCCGCTCACACGGCGATCTCGCGAGGCCGGACTACTTTCTGGTGTTCGCACCGGGCAGCTACCGCGAGGGGCGCGTCGGTGAGCTCGACACGTTCCCCGGCATGAGCGTCGCCGCCTGCGTGCTGCGCCCTCGGAGTTCCGGCTTCGTGCGTATCGTCTCGCGCGATCCCGGGATCGCACCGCGGGTGCAGCCGAACTATCTCGAGCACGAGCAGGATCAGCGGCTGCAGGTCGCGGCGCTGCGGCAGGCGAGGCGCATCCTGCGTGCCGCGCCGCTTGCGCCCTTCGTCGCGGCGGAGATCATGCCGGGCGACCAGGTGGCGAGCGATGCGCAGTGGCTCGATTTCGCGCGCCGGCACGGCTCGACCTCGTTCCATTTCGCCGGCAGCTGCCGCATGGGCGCCGCCTCCGATCCGCTCGCGGTCGTCGACGACGAGCTGCGCGTGCACGGCCTCGATGCGCTGCGCGTCGTGGATGCCTCGGTCATGCCGACCATGGTGTCCGCGAACACCTGCGCCGCGACGCTCGCGATCGCCGAGAAAGCGGCAGACCTGATCCTCGGCCGTGCACCGCTGCCGCGGGCCTCGCTGTGATGACCGTGTCCACCGTCGCGAGGTTGCGTGCGCCGGACTCGAGCGGGCGGTCGTGGCCCGGCCGGCCGCAGCACGGGCGGCCATGGTGGGGCGGTCCGGCCGGCGATCGGCGCGGGCGGGTGATCGATCGGACTCGGCGGTTTCACTGCAGGCTTCCCGTCGAGCAGGCTTTTCCGGAGAGTGTTGCGCATGAAATTTCTCGTCGAACTCGGTGACCCTGACGCCTGCCTGCGTGAACTGAGCGGTGGCAAGGGCGCGAATCTCGCTGTCCTGACGCATGCAGGCTTTCCGGTTCCGGGCGCATTCATCGTCACCACGCAGGCCCACGCCGCGGTCTTCGGCGACGACTTCGAGCAGCGTGCGTCGCGCCTGCTGGCGAAGATCGATTTCGGCGATGCCGTGTCGGTCGAGGCGGGCGCCCAACGCATCCGGGAACTCGTGATGGAGACGCCCGTGCCGCAGGAACTGGTCAGCGGGATCACCGCGGCCTATGCGCGCCTCGGCAGCGACTGCTACGTGGCGGTGCGATCCTCCGGTACGGCCGAGGATCTGGCCGAAGCCTCCTTCGCGGGCCAGCACGACACCTATCTGGACATCGCCGGCACGGACGTCGTGCTCGATGCGGTGCGTCGCTGCTGGGCCTCGCTGTGGACCGCGCGCGCGGTCGCCTACCGGCATGCGAACCGCATGGATACCGGGATGCGGGTACGTCTTGCCGTGGTGGTACAGGAGATGATCGACGCCGAGGTGGCGGGGGTCATGTTCACGGCCAACCCGCTCACGCGTGCGACCGACGAGATCGTGATCAACGCGGCATGGGGCCTGGGCGAAGGCGTCGTCTCCGGCGTGCTGACGCCGGACCAGATCCGCGTGCACAAGCACACGCGACGGCTGCTCGCCTCGGTCACGGGCAGCAAGGAAATACGCATCGTGCGCAACCCGGAGACAGGCCAGGGGACGGTCGCGCAGCCGAATGCTCCGGCGTCGTGCAGCGTATCGAGCCTGGACGCGGCACAGGCCGCGGAACTCGCGGCGCTCGGGCTCGAGGTCGAGCGCCGCTACGGCGGTATGCCGCAGGACATCGAGTGGGCCTTCAAGGCGGGGCGATTCCATCTGCTGCAGACACGCGATGTGACCGGTGTGGAGTTCAGCTGGGACGAGGAGGTCGATGCCTGGCAGACACTGCCCGAGGAGCCCGAGGTGATCTGGACCCGGGGTTTCGCCGACGAGTACTGGACCGGCGCGATCACGCCGCTGTTCTATTCCGTGCGCGCCCGCGAGCACACCGCCTCTTACTACCGCAGCGTGCGCCTCTGGGGCATCCCTGCGCTCGCCGACACGCGCATCTTCCGGTATCGCGAGGCCGAGGCCTATCTGAGCACGCGCAGCCAGGCGCTGCAGATCACGCGTCTGCTGCCGAAGGCGTTCCGGACCGGTCCGGCACTCGGCTATCTGCCACCTTCGATGCGCGACCCCGTGGCAGCCGCGCCGTTTCCGGTGTGGGGCTACCTGCGCATGTATGCGCGCATCAGGTTTATCAATCCGCGACACGGTGTACGCGGCTGGATCGAGACGACCCGGCAGTACATGGCGCAGCGCGTCGCGGAAGCCGACGGCCTCGACGAGGCGGCATTGCGGCGGCTCTCCGATCCGGAACTGCAGCGCTACGCGGACGCGCGCCTGGAGTTCATGGCGAACCTGCTGGAAATCATGTGGTCCGGCTTCCAGCTCCACGGCGCGAATGCGCTCTATCTGCTCGGTGCACTGCTCGCGCGCTGGTATGAC
>CAYWMY010000132.1:0-7887 GCA_964459405.1 uncultured Steroidobacteraceae bacterium
TATGACGGCGAGTGGGTCTCGACCGACCAGATCCCGGCACGGGCGGTGGAGTCCGGCCGGCTCGACCGCTTCGGCTTCGTCGATCCGACCAATGGCGGCGAGTCGCACCGCTACTCGCTGTCGGCGCAGGGCTTCCGGCAGTTCGAGCGCGGCCGGCTCGACTACTCCGCATACGCGCTCGACTACCGGCTGCAGCTCTACTCGAACTTCACGTACGGCCTCAATCCCGTCGAGGGCGACCAGTTCGAGCAGTTCGACGACCGGCGTGTCTACGGCGGCGCGTTGACCTGGCGCCAGCCGTTCGCCTTGCGGGGCATCGAGGGCGACTGGCGCGTGGGACTCGACCTGCGGCACGACGATGTCTCGCCGGTGGGCCTGCACCTGACCGAGGCGCGCAGCCGCTACGCCACCATCCGCGAGGACCGCGTGGGCCAGACACTGAGTGGATTCTGGGGCGCGCTCGCGACGCGCTGGACGCCCTGGCTGCGCACCGAAATCGGGCTGCGCGCCGACCGCTTCGATTACGACATCGCGAGCAGCCTGGCCGCGAACTCCGGTGAGGGCCACAGCTCCATCGTGAGCCCCAAGTTCTCGCTGGCGCTGGGTCCCTGGCGCGACACCGAGTTCTTCGTGGCCGCGGGTCGCGGTTTCCACAGCAACGATGCGCGCGGGGCCACCATCACCGTGGACCCCGTCGATGGCATGACGCGCGCGGAGCGCGTGACCCCGCTCGCAAAGGCGCGTGGCCGCGAGATCGGCCTGCGCACCGCGCTCGTGCCCCGCACCCAGCTCTCGGTCGCGCTGTGGCAGCTCGATCTCGACTCCGAGCTGCTGTTCGTCGGCGACGGCGGCACCACCGAGGCCACGCGACCGAGCCGCCGGCGCGGTGTCGAGTTCGGCCTGTATTCGCGGCCCGCGGACTGGCTCATCGTCGACGCCGACTACGCCTGGTCGCGGTCGCGATTCCGTGACGACGACCCGACCGGCCGGCGCATTCCGGGCGCCGTCGAGGCCGCCGCGTCGCTGGGCGTGACCGTGGATCTGCCCTCCGGGTGGTTCGGCGGCGTGCGGCTGCGCTATCTGGGACCGGCCGCGCTGATCGAGGATGATTCGGTGCGCTCGCGGGCCTCGACGCTCGTGAATGTCGATCTGGGCCGCCGCCTCGGCGAACACTGGAAGCTCGGGCTCGGCGTCTACAACCTGTTCGACCGCAAGGCAGCCGACATCAGCTATTTCTACGAATCACGGCTGCCAGGCGAGGCCACCCCGGTCGCGGACCTGCACTTCCACCCCGTCGAGCCGCGCACGCTGCGCGCCACGATCGAATGGCGGCGCTGACGCAGCGCGCAGGCCCGACCGGCCCATCGTGCAGCGACGCACGAGGCGCGCGGTCCGGCGAGAGACGCTGACGCAGCACGCAGCCCCCCCGGGCGGGTAGACTCTCTGCAGCAGCGCCCCCGTGTCGCGAGTCGCGGCGGCGGCTGCCGCGAACCACTGCCTGGGGGAGACGTCATGACCGTGCCCGGCTCGAGTCTTGCGCCACGCCCGCCTCATGTGTCCGTCGATCGCGTCGTCGATTTCGACCTGTACGCGCCGCCCGATGTCGAGCGCGATTACCACGCCGCCTGGAAGTCGCTGCAGGAGCGCGGGCTGCCTGACGTCGTCTGGACGCCGCACAACGGCGGGCACTGGCTCGCCATTCGCGGCCGCGCGATCACGGAGATCTTTCAGGACCACGCGACGTTCTCGAATCACGTGATCCTGGTACCGAAGTCGGTGGGTGAACAGCACCATCTGCTGCCCACGACGCTGGATCCTCCCGAGCACCGTGTCTACCGCAGCATCATCAACCCGAGCTTCATGCCCAAACGCGTGCACGAGATCGAGCACACCATCCGCGAGGTCGCGGCCGGCCTCATCGAGGACGTGCGCGCGGACGGCCGCTGCAACTTCACGACCGCCTATGCCGAGCAGCTGCCCGTGCGCATCTTCCTCGCGCTCGTGGACCTGCCGATGGCGGACGCGCCGCGGCTCAAGTACCTGTCCGACCAGGTGGTGCGGCCCGACGGCGCCATGACCTACGCCGAGGCCATGAGTGCCTTCAGCGACTATCTCGCGCCGCACATCGAGGCGCGCCGCGCGAAGCCCGGCAGCGACATGCTCAGCAACATCATCAACGCACGCGTCGACGGCCGCGAGCTGTCGCACGAGGAGCGCCTGAACCTCTGCATCCAGGTGCTGATCGCCGGGCTCGACACCGTGGTCAACTTCCTGGGCTTCATGATGCTGTTCCTCGCGCAGCACACCGGACACCAGCGTGCGCTGGCCGCGAACCCCGGCCTGATCCCGGCGGCCGTCGAAGAGTTCCTGCGCCGCTTCGGTGTGGTGACGATCGGCCGGCTCATCACGCGCGATCTCGAGTTCCACGGTGCGGCGTTGAAGCAGGGCGAGATGATCGTGCTGCCGACCGCGCTGGCCGGTCTCGACGAGCGCGAGAACGCCGCACCGATGCAGGTCGACTTCGCACGCAAGGCGGCGCGGCACTCGACCTTCGGCCAGGGCGTGCACCACTGCGTGGGCGCGCATCTGGCGCGCGCGGAGCTGCGCATCACGCTCGAAGAATGGCTGAAACGCATCCCGGAATTCAGCCTCGCGCCCGGAACGCAGATCGAGATGCAGGGCGGCATCGTCGGCTGCGTGCACGCCGTGCCGCTGGTGTGGCCGGTCGCACACTGACGTCCAGCAGGAAGCACGGGTGATGAAGACCAGGCAGTGGGTCCTGAAGCGCGAACCCCGCGGAGAGATGTCGATCGCGGACTTCGAGAGCCGCGAGATCGAACTCGATCCCGCGTCGCTGGCCGAAGGCCAGGTGCTCGTGCGCCACCAGGCCTTCCTGTGCACACCGGCAATGCGCGGCTGGATGAGCTCCTCGCGCAGCCGGTACACGCCGGCCATCAACCCCGGCGACCCGGTCATCGCGCTCGCCGGCTCGATCGTCGTTGCCTCGCGCAGTCCCGGTTTCCCGGTCGGCACGCGCATGACGGATGTCGGCGCCTGGCAGGAGCACCAGGTGCTCGACCCGGCGCTGTGCGAGGGCGCGCGGGTCGCCGACGACCTGTCGCTGATCGAGGCGATCGGCGCCCTCAGCGTGAACATGAAGACGGCCTACTTCGGCGTCACGCGTGTGGGTCAGGTGAAGCCGGGTGAGACGCTGGTGGTCTCCGGCGCGGCGGGCTCCACCGGCTCCGCGGCGTTGCAGATCGGCAGGATCCTGGGCGCCCGCACCATCGGCATCGCCGGCGGCCACGCCAAGTGCGACTGGCTGCTGCGGGAATGCGGCGCCGACGCCGTCATCGACTACCGGTCCGAGAACGTGCGCGCGCGCTTCGCGGAACTGTGCCCGAAGGGCATCGACGTCTTCTACGACAACGTCGGCGGCGACCTGCTGCAGGCCGCCGTCGACCACATCGCCAAGTTCGGCCGCATCGTGCTCTGCGGCCAGATCGCCGGCTACGACACTGCCGCACCGGAACCGGGCGTGCGCAACATCATGCAGCTCGTCTATGGCAGCGTGCGCATGCAGGGCTTCCTGCTGCACGACTACATCGCCGAGTGGCCGCAGGCGATGGCCGACCTGACGCGCTGGCTGCGCGAAGGCCGCATCCGCCATCGCGAGGACGTCCGCGAGGGTTTCGAGAACGTGCCGACGATCTTCTCGGCGCTGTTCCACGGCGAGAACCAGGGAACGCTGATCGCGATGATCGACCCGGCAGCGCGCAGCCGCGGAGCGTGAGCCCGGCGCGCCGGGCGCCCGAATCGGGATGCACGACGGCATCGCCGGCCGCGTGCGCGGGGTGCATGCACCGCCGCGTACAGACAGCCCGCCGGCGGCTGCCTTCACACCGGTTCGCTGAACGCCCCGTGGCGGCAGTTCCCGAGCGCATCCAGGTAGGCGATGGCGCTCATGTGCACGAGATGCCGGTGGTCGCCGGCCTCGAAGAACACGTCGCAGGCGTCCATCAGGCTGTCGTCCCAGATCGTCTCGATGCCGTAGGCCGGCCCGAGCGGTGGAAACGCACCGGGTTCGCAGTCCTGGAACGCCTCAGCCGCGGCCCGCTCGGTCGCCATGCCGAAGTCGTGCCCGAACTGGCGACGCAGATCGCCGAGGCGCAGGTGGCGCGAGGCCGGCAGCACGGCCATGACGCGACGACCCCGCTCGTCGTCGAGCATGACGGCCTTGACGAGCTGCGCCGATTCGATGTGCGCGGCCCGGGCCGTCTGCCGGCTGTTGTGGGTGTGATCGTGCGTGAGCACTTCGTAGGGGACACGATGCTGATCGAGATACTGCTCAACCGTGATTGCGGTGGCCATGACAGCCTCCTTCCGGCAGTCGCCGGGTCTCGATGAGCTGCACGATACTCCGCGACCGGCGCAGTGCAATCCCCCGACCCCGCGCCCTCGGCCGACGACATGGCGCGCTGCAACAGCAGCCGGCCGGTGCGGCGCAGCCGCCGCGTCCCGGAACGCTTCCGCTCAGGACCCAGGGTGGCGGAACACACGCCCGGGCGCGGCCCTGCGCGGCCGCGCCGCTGCCAGGACTCCACGCTCGAGCACCGGCAACCCGGGCCGCGGCCCCGGGGCCCGCACTGCGCAGCTGCCGCGCCCCGCGGGCAGGGCCGGGTCCGCGGAAACCCCGCGTGGCATAATCGCGGCCCCTCCGGGAAGGCCCCCATGCCACGCAAGATCCTCGTTACCAGCGCCCTGCCCTACGCCAACGGCTCCATCCACATCGGGCACCTCGTCGAGTACCTGCAGACCGACATCTGGGTGCGCCACCAGCGCTTCCAGGGCCACGACTGCATCTACGTCGGTGCCGACGACACGCATGGCACGCCGATCATGCTGCGCGCGCGCGCCGACGGCATCAGCCCGGAGGAACTCATCGAGCGCATCGGTGCCGAGCACCGGCGCGACTTCGCCGACTTCCTGGTGTCCTTCGACAACTACTACACGACCCATTCAACCGAGAACCGGCACTACACGGAGCTGATCTTCCAGCGCCTCGATGCCGCGGGCTATATCGCGCGGCGATCGATCCGCCAGGCCTATGACGAGCAGGCCGGCATGTTCCTGCCGGACCGCTACGTGAAGGGCACCTGCCCGCGCTGCGCCGCACCCGACCAGTACGGCGACAACTGCGAGAGCTGCGGCGCAACCTACAGTCCGAGCGATCTCATCAACCCCGTCTCGGCGATCTCCGGCACGCCACCCGTGCAGCGCGAGTCCGAACACCTGTTCGTGCGCCTGGGCGCCTTCGAGCCCATGCTGCGCGAGTGGACACGCTCCGGCGCGCTGCAGCCGCACGTCGTGAACAAGCTCGACGAGTGGTTCACGGCGGGCCTGCAGGACTGGGACATCTCGCGCGATGCGCCCTACTTCGGCTTCGAGATCCCGGGAGCGCCGGGCAAGTACTTCTACGTCTGGCTGGACGCGCCGATCGGCTACATGGCGAGCTTCAAGAACTACTGCGACCGCAAGGGTCTGCGGTTCGACGACTACTGGAGCCCGGGAGCCGACGCCGAGCTGTATCACTTCATCGGCAAGGACATCCTCTACTTCCACACGCTGTTCTGGCCCGCAACGCTGCACGGCGCAGGCTTCCGGCGCCCGACCGGTGTGTTCGTGCACGGCTTCCTGACCGTGAACGGCCAGAAGATGTCGAAGTCGCGCGGCACCTTCATCACGGCGCGGCGCTATCTCGACCTGCTGCCGCCCGAGCCGCTGCGCTATTACTACGCCTCGAAGCTGGGCTCCGGCGTCGAGGACCTCGACCTGAACCTCGAGGAGTTCGCGACGCGCGTGAACGCCGACATCGTCGGCAAGCTCGTCAACATCGCGAGCCGCTGCGCGGGCTTCATCGCGCGCGGCCACGCGGGCCGGCTGGCGGACGCACTGCCGGATCCGGGTCTCTACGCCGACTTCGTGCGCGCCGGCGAGGCGATCACGAACGCCTACGAGATGCGCGAGTACGCCGCCGCGATCCGCGAGATCATGGCGCTCGCGGATCGCGCGAACCAGTACATCGACCAACACAAGCCCTGGCTCGCGGTGAAGGATCCCGCACGCGCGGCCGAGGTCCAGGCCGTGTGCACGCAGGGGCTCAACCTGTTCCGCGTGCTGATGGGCTACCTGCTGCCCGTGATGCCGCGCATGGCCGAACGGGCCGGCCTGTTCCTGCGCGCGCCCTACACCGGCTTCCGCACGCTGGGCGAGCCGCTGCTCGCGCACACCATCGGCGAATACCAGCCCCTTGCCACGCGGCTCGATCCGAAGGTCGTGGCCGCGCTGGTCGAGCTGCCCGCGGCCGAGGCCGCGCCGGCAGCTGCGCCGGCAGCCGCGGTGGCTGCGGCGGAAGCCGGCGGCCGGGCGCCGGGTGGCGGTCCCGCTGCGAAGCCGGCCGCCACGGCCGCGCGGGCGACAGGCCCCGATGCGCCGCCCGCAGAAGTCAGCATCGAGGATGTCGCGAAGCTCGACCTGCGCGTCGCGCGCGTGCTCGCGGCCGACACCATCGACGGCGCCGACAAGCTGCTGAAGCTGCGCGTGGACCTGGGTGGTGGCAGCGAGCGCACCATCTTCGCGGGGATCCGCGGCGCCTACGAGCCTGCGGAGCTCGTCGGCCGGCACATCGTGGTGGTGGCGAACCTCAAGCCACGCAAGATGCGCTTCGGCACCTCGGAGGGCATGCTGCTCGCGGCGAGCGGCGAGACACCGGGCGTGTTCGTGGTCGCCCCCGACGAGGGCGCCCTGCCCGGCATGCGCGTCAAGTAGGCGCGCCGCGGCGTGCAGCGTCTGACCGCGCCTTATGGATACGAAATCGCTCGAGTCCCTGACCACGCGCATCGATGCGCTGCTGCCGCAGACACAGTGCACGCGCTGCGGCTACCCGGGCTGCCGGCCCTACGCCGCCGCCATCGCCGCGGGCGAGGCACCGATCAACCGCTGCCCGCCGGGCGGTGCAGCGGTCATCGCGGATCTCGCGGCACTGCTCGGCCGGCCGGTGCTGCCGCTCGATCCGGGCTGCGGAACCGAGGCTCCGCCGCGCGTCGCGGAGATCGTCGAGGAGGACTGCATCGGCTGCGCGCGCTGCATCGAGGCCTGCCCCGTCGATGCCATCGTGGGCGCGAGGCGCTACCTGCACGCGGTGATCGCCGATGAGTGTTCGGGCTGCGAACTCTGCCTGCCCGTGTGTCCCGTCGACTGCATCGTGATGGTGCCGGACGCCCGCGCGCCGGAGCGCGTCCTGACACGCGCGGAGACGGCAGCCCGCGCGGGGCAGTACCGTGACCGCATGGCGGCACGCGCGCTGCGGCGCGAACGCGAGCAGCACGACTGGCAGCAGGCACTCAACGAACAGCTGTTCGATTCGCCACTCGGGTGAGGGGCCGGCACATGGCGCCGCAGTCAAAGAAGAAAGCCGCGCAGCCGCGCGTCCCGACCATGAAGCCCGCGGCCCGTCACGAGCTGTTCCGGCGCCTGCGCGAGATCAACCCCGCGCCGGCAACCGAGCTGCGCTACCGCACGCCGTTCCAGCTGCTGGTGGCCGTGATCCTCTCGGCACAGGCGACGGACAAGAGCGTCAATCTCGCGACCGCCCGGCTGTTTCCGGTCGCCGGCACCCCCGAAGCCATCACCGCGCTCGGTGTCGAGGGACTCGCACCCTATGTCCGCACCATCGGACTCTGGGCCAACAAGGCCAGGAACGTGGTCGCGATGAGCCGGCTGCTGCTCGAAAGTCACGGCGGCGAAGTGCCGCGCGAACGCGCGGCACTCGAAGCGCTGCCGGGTGTGGGCCGCAAGACCGCCAACGTGGTGTTGAACGTGGCCTTT
>CAYWMY010000133.1:0-7878 GCA_964459405.1 uncultured Steroidobacteraceae bacterium
ACGCTGTGCTCGAACAGCTCACGCGCACGCCTCGAGAAGCGGTCGGAAGTGTCATCCGGTCCGGTCATGGCCAGTGGTCCTGCAGCGCCGCCTTCAGAGCCTGCACCGCGCGGAAGTGATGCGTCTTCACGCTGCCCTCGGAACAGCCCATCGCGACCGCGGTCTCGGCCACATCGAGTCCCTCGAAGGTGCGCAGCACGAAGGCCTGCTGCTGCCTCGCGGGCAGCGCCGTCAGTGCGCGCTCCAGTGCCGCCAGCGCCTCGCGCCCCTGCAGCTCGTCGAGCGGCAGCGGCGCGGTGTCGGGCAGATTATCGAGCGGATCCGTCTCCTCGGGCAGGTTCGCGTGACGCCCGGGCAGCCACGCCAGCACGCGGTTGCGCACGCGGCGGCGGCGCTGGAAGTCATGGATGCGGTTGCCCAGGATGCGATAGAAGAGCGGCCGCCATTCCTCCGACGGGCGGCTGCCGTAGCGCGTCGCGAGCTGCAGCATGCTGTCCTGGACCACATCGAGCGCGTCCTCGGCATCGCGCAAGGCAATCGCGGCCAGGCGAAAAGCGCGCCGCTCCACGCCGGCCAGAAAGCGGTCGAGTTCCCGCGTCGAATCCAGGGCAGCCTCCGTCCGCGGCCGCGCGGCGGCCGCTCCCCCAGGCCAGTGCCCGGGCGCCGGGAGGGTAGCAGAGGCCACCATCCATCAATTCCGCGGGCGGGTGCCGGTCGTACTCATGGCTGGTATAACGTCCCGCTGCGGTCGCACGTTGACGCGTTTTCCGGGGACGCGAGGTACGCACGGATCGCGCGGCTTATCGCCATCAAGCCATTGACTGGATTGATCCATTATCGAACCGCGAGCCCGGCATGATGGGCGCAGGACGTGGAGTGCCGATCCGCCGCGATGAATCCGGTGACTGTCCTCAGGGTCGCGATCGATACGCCGATGCGGCAGCTCTTCGACTACCTGCCGCCGACCGGCGACCCGCAGTCGATTCCACTCGCAGGCCGCGTACGGGTTCCCTTCGGCCGGCGACAGCTGACCGGCATCGTGGTTTCCCGATCGGACCGCAGCGAGCTGCCGCTCGCGCGCCTCAGGCCCGTGATCGAGCGTCTCGACGATGAGCCGGTGTGGGATCCCGTGACCTTCGATCTGCTGTGCTGGGCCGCTGACTACTACCACCAGCCGCTGGGCGAAGTTCTTGCGGCGGCGCTGCCCGGACCCATACGCGAAGGCCGGCCGGTCGCGGAGGCCATCGCAGGCTGGTGCCTCGCGCCGGCTGGCCGGCAGGCGCTGTCTGGCGCCAGCCGGCTCGGGCCGCAGCAGCGTTCGCTGCTCGAACGCCTCGCGCCGGGCCCGCTCGCGGCAGCGCGGCTCGCGCCTGACTTCAACGCCGCGCTGCTGCGCCGGGCCGCCGCGCGCGGCCTCGTGGCCCCCGTCGAACTGCCCCCGCCGGCCTCCGAGATCCATCCGGCCGCCGGCACGCCGCCGGAACCCACCGCAGCACAGCGTGACGCAGTGGCCCGGATTGCCGCAGAGGGCCAGGCCTTCGCGGCCTGGCTGCTCGCCGGCGTGACCGGGAGCGGCAAGACGGAGGTGTACCTGCGCGTGATCGCGGCAGTGCTCGAGCGCGGACAGAGCGCCATGGTGCTGGTGCCGGAGATCGCGCTGACACCGCAGCTGCTGGCACGCTTTCGCGAGCGGCTCCCCGCGCCCATCGTGGCGCTGCATTCCTCGATGGCGGACGGCGAGCGCCTCGCGGCCTGGCGCGGCGCGCGCGACGGGCGCGCCCGCGTCGTCGTCGGCACGCGCTCCGCGGTGTTCACGCCCATGCCGGCACTCGGCGTGATCGTGGTCGACGAGGAGCACGACGCGTCCTACAAGCAGCAGGAGGGCTTCCGCTACTCGGCGCGTGACCTCGCCGTGGCACGTTCGCAGCGACTCGGCATCTCCGTGGTACTCGGATCGGCAACGCCGTCGTTCGAGAGCCTGGAAAACGTGCGCAGCGGCCGCTACCGGCGACTCGACCTTCCCGAGCGCGCGGGTCGCGCGGGCAGACCGCGCGTGGCGCGCGTCGACCTGCGCGTGCACAGCGCACCCGATGGCCTCGCGCAGCCGGCGCTCGCGGCCATCGCGCGGCATCTGGCCGACGAGGGCCAGGTGCTGGTGTTCCTGAACCGCCGCGGTTACGCACCGACGCTGTTCTGCACGCACTGCGGCTGGATCGCTCCCTGCGGTGCCTGCGATGCGCGCCTGACCGTGCATCTTCGGCGCGCGCGCCTGATCTGCCACCACTGCGGTCACGAGGAGAACATGGGCTTCGCATGTCCGCAGTGCAGCGGCGAACTGCGGCCCGTCGGACAGGGCACGGAGCGCGTCGAGCAGGCGCTCGCGGCAATCTTCCCGGACGCGCCGATCGCGCGCATCGATCGCGATGTGATCCGCCGCCGCGGCCAGATCGAGCAGGTGCTGGAGCGCGTACGCGCGGGCGCGGCGCGCATCCTCGTCGGCACGCAGATGCTCACCAAGGGCCACGACTTCCCGAATGTCACGCTGGTCGTGGTGCTGAACGCGGACCAGGGTCTGTTCGGTGCCGATTTCCGGGCCAGCGAGCGGCTCGCGCAGCAGCTCGTGCAGGTTGCCGGGCGTGCGGGTCGCGGTGACCGTCCCGGCGAGGTCCTGGTACAGACGGCCTTCCCGGACCATCCGCTGATCAGCAGCCTTCTCGAAGAGGGCTACGATGCCTTCGCCGCGCGCGGGCTCGAGGAGCGTGCCCGCGCGGGCTGGCCGCCGTTCTCGCGTCTGGCACTGCTGCGCGCCGAGGCGGAGAGCCGCGAGGCCGCGTTCGGGTTTCTGGGGCGCGCCCGTGAACTGGCGGTCGCCACGGGGCAGCATGAGGTCCGTCTGCTCGGACCCGCCGCCGCGCTGATGGAGCGCCGCGCAGGCCGCCACCGCGCGCACCTGCTGCTCGAGGCCGCCCGGCGCGGCCCGCTGCAGCGACTGCTGGGGCTGTGGGTGCCGCAGGTCGCGGCCGAGCCCGCGGCACGCCGGGTACGCTGGTCCATCGACGTTGATCCGCTCGAAATCGACTGACACGCGCCGTGACCGACATGCCTCCCTCCGGCAGCACCGAATCAGCGGAATACTTCTGCGCGAATCCGGCCTGCGTGCTGCACGTGAGCCAGGCGGACCCCGGAGTGCGCGGCCGCGGCGAATGGGCCGTCCGTCCCGACGGCATCCGCACCAGCCGCTCGCTCTACGGCGGGCGCATGCTGTGCGATCTGTGCGGCCGTGCCTGGGTCGCGGGCCGGCTGCAGCTGCCGCCGTGATGCCGCGCGCCGCGGTCGATCGGGTAACATTGCGCGCCTGTCCCCTCCGGTGTCCGAGGGGCCACCAGAGGTCCCTCGACAACCGTGAAAGCCCAGATCGAAGCGCTGGTGTGCGCCGCCGTCGGCGCGCTGCCGCCTGAAATCCTCGGTGAAGCCGCCCGGGGCTTCGCACCGGAGGTGGAAAGGACACGGGATGCCGCGCACGGCGATTTCGCCTGCAATGTCGCGATGCGCCTCGCGAAGGTGGCCCGGCGCAAGCCCCGGGATCTGGCCGAGCTGATCGTGCGCGCACTGCCCGACAACGCCCTGGTGGCGCGCACCGAGATCGCCGGTCCCGGCTTCATCAATTTCTTCCTCACGCCGGGGGCCTGCAGGGCCGAAGTCGCGCGCGTGCTCGATGCCGGTGCCGCCTACGGCCGCAGCAGCCAGGGCAACGGCCGGCGCGTGATCGTCGAGTTCGTCTCCGCGAATCCGACCGGCCCGTTGCACGTGGGCCACGGGCGGCATGCGGCCTATGGCGCCACGCTCGCGAACCTGCTCGAGGCCGCCGGCTACACGGTGCACCGCGAGTACTACGTCAATGATGCCGGCCGGCAGATGGAGATTCTCGCGGCCAGTGTCTGGCTGCGCTATCTCGAGCGCTGCGGCGAGGTGTTCGAGTTCCCGGCGAACGGCTATCGCGGTGACTACGTGCTGCCGATCGCGGCCAGGCTGGAGGCCGAGGTCGGCCCGGAGCTGCGGCGCGATGCGGCCGTGGTGTTCGCCGATCTGCCGCCCGACGAGGGCCAGGGTGGCGACCGCGACGAGTACATCGACGCCGTGATCGAGCGTGCGCGCTCGCTGCTCGGCGCGCCGGCCATGCGCCGCGTGCTCGACCTGGCGCTCGAGGACATCCTCGCCGACATCCGCGGCGACCTCGCGGAGTTCGGCGTGCATTTCGACCGCTGGTACTCGGAGCGGTCGCTGGCCGACAACGGCGCGATCGACCGCGCGCTCGACCGGCTGCAGCGGCAGGGCCACGTGTACGAGCAGGACGGTGCGCTGTGGTTCCGCGCGACGACCTTCGGTGACGAGAAGGACCGCGTGGTGGTGCGCGACAACGGCGTCAAGACGTACTTCGCCTCGGACATCGCCTACCACCTCGAGAAGCGCGAGCGCGGTTTCGATGTGCTGCTCGACGTGCTGGGCGCCGATCACCACGGCTATGTCGCGCGCGTCCGCGCGGGTCTCACGGCCATGGCAGAGCCGGGCGATTCGCTGGAGGTCCGGCTGGTGCAGTTCGTGTCGCTGTTCCGCGGCGGCGAGAAGGCGCAGATGTCGACCCGGTCGGGCCAGTTCGTCACACTGCGGGAGCTGCGTGGCGAGGTCGGCAACGACGCCGCGCGGCTGTTCTACGTCATGCGCTCGAACGACCAGCACCTCGATTTCGATCTGGAGCTCGCCAGATCGCGGTCCAGTGACAATCCCGTCTACTACATCCAGTACGCTCACGCGCGCATCGCGAGCGTCATGAAGCAGGTCGCGGATCGCGGCCTGCCCTTCGATGCTGCCGCCGGCTGCGCCGCGCTCGCCCGTCTGGAGGCGGCCCACGAGGTCGCGCTGCTCACGACGCTTTCCCGCTATCCGGAACTGGTCGAGCAGGCCGCGGCTCAGCGCGCCCCGCACGTGCTGGTGCACTTCCTGCGCGAGCTCGCCCACGCCTTCCACACCTACTACAACGCGCTGCCGTTCATCGTCGACGACGCGGCGCTGCGCAACGCGCGGCTCGTGCTGATCGCCGCCACGCAGCAGGTCATCCGCAACGGGCTCGGCATCCTCGGTGTCTCGGCGCCCGAGACCATGTGACGGCGGCCGATGACCGCACGGGACTACAAGCGCACGCGTGCCTACCAGCAGCCCTTCTCGGGATGGACCGGGCTGACGATCGGGCTCGGCGCCGGACTGGCCGTCGCGCTGGCCGTGTGGCTCATCGAGCGGCCCGCGGAGACCGCCGCCGCAGTACCCGAGGAAGCGCCTCCGCCGATGTCGATGCGCGGCTCCGGCGCATCGCCGGAGGCGACCGAACGCTACGACTTCTACGACATGCTGCCGAAGTTCGAGGTCGTGGTGCCCGAGAAGGAGAAGCCGGTGCGCCCGGATGCGCCACCCGCTGCGGTCGATCGGCCGGGGCCTTACGTGCTGCAGGCCGGCTCGTACCGCGACTTCGCGGAAGCGGACCGCATCCGCTCGCAGCTCGCGCTGCAGGGCATCGAATCGCGTGTGCAGAAGGTCTCGGTCGACGCCGACACCTGGCATCGCGTGCGCATCGGCCCGATCAGCGATCCTGCCGAGCTGGAACGCATCCGGCAGCGCCTGCGCGAAGCGGACATCGACGTGCTCGTGATCCGTGTACCGGAGTGAGGCGCCGTCACGCGGGCCGCGGTCAGTCCTCGACGGTCTGGCGGAAGTCGACGCCCAGCGAGCGCAGCTTGCGGTAGAGGTGCGTGCGCTCCATGCCGACGCGCTTCGCGAGCTGGCCGACCTTGCCGTTGCACAGCAGCAGCTGCTGCTGCAGATAGGCGCGCTCGAACTGGTCGCGCGCCTCGCGCAGCGGCAGAGCCAGAAGGTCCTGCTTCACGAGCGGCTCGTTCTGAGGCATCTGCACCGCGAGCTCGCGCTCGATCTCGGCGAGCGGGATTTCCTCCGGGCCGCCCAGGATCAGCAGCCGCTGCACCAGATTGCGCAGCTCGCGCACGTTGCCGGGCCACGGATAGTTGCGCAGCCGGTTCTGCCCCGCAACGCTGAAGCGGCGGAACGGCAGGCGCTCCTCGTCGACCAGCCGGTCGACGTAGTAGCGCAGCAGGTCGGGGACGTCCTGGGCGTACTCGCGCAGCGGGGGCACACGCAGCGTCATCACGTTCAGATGTGACAGCAGGTCGCGACGGATGGGCTCGCTGCCCTTCAGCTCGAAGCCGGGCTGGGCCGACGACACGAACCGGCAGCCGATCGGCAGGCGTTCGCCGCCGCCTTCGCGTACGTAGGCGCCCTGATCGATGTCCGCGGCGAGTGCGGCCTGCGCGGCCGGCGACAGGTCCTCCAGGCACTGGATGAACAGCGTGCCGGCGCCGGCCTGGTCGTAGAGGCCCGGGATGACGCGCTCCCCGTCCTGCCGGCCGCGCAGCAGCTGCACGCCGCGGTTCTGGTCGAGGTCGGCGCCGTTCACGGTCACGAAGGGCTCTGCCGCGCGCGGGCTCTGGGCGTGCAGATACCGCGCGAAGGCCTCGCGTCCGGTGCCGGCCTCGCCGACCAGCAGCACCGGGACGCGGTGCACGGCAACCTGCTGCACCTGGTCGCGCAGCTGCTGCATCACGCGGCTGCGTCCCACGGGGGCGAGCAGCGGCGGCGTGAGCGAGCGCTGCGTCTGGCGTGCCCGCCGCCCGGCCTCCAGAGCGCGCTCGACCGTACGCAGCAGCTTGGCCATGGACAGCGGCTTTTCGACGAAGTCGAAGGCGCCGAGCCGCGTGGCCTCCACCGCCGTCTCCACGGTGCCGTGGCCGGACATCATCACCACGGGGCACGTGACCGCGTGGTTGTCCGCCCATTCCCGCAGCAGCGTGATGCCGTCGGTGTCCGGCATCCAGATGTCGAGCAGCACCGTGTCGGGCTCGTGGCGCCCCACGGCGGCGCGCGCCTCGCTGGCGTTGGCCGCGACTTCGACCTCGTAGCCTTCGTCGCTGAGGATGTCCTGCAAAAGGCCGCGGATGTCGACCTCGTCGTCCACGACCAGGATGCGCGCTGCACTCATGCTCGCTCTCTCCCGGGACCCGTGCCGGTATCCCGTTCTCAATGCCCGGACGAACCCCTCAGTTCGGATCTTCGCGTATCTCGCGCCAGCGACGCCAGTCGTGCCGCTTCGTCCACCGGCAGACTGACGCGGACCCGCGCACCACCCCCGGCGGCATTATCGGCTTCGATGCGCCCGCCGTGTTCCTCGACGATCTTGCGCACGATGGCGAGGCCGAGGCCCGAGCCGCGCGGCTTGCTGGTGACGTAGGGGTCGAAGACCCGGTCGACCAGATCCGCCTGGAAGCCCGGCCCGTTGTCGCTGACCACGATCTCGACGGTCGCGTGGCCCAGCCCCTCGGTGCGCGCGGTCGAGATCTCGACGCGCGGCCCGGGCCGGCCCTCGAGCGCCTCCATGGAATTCTTCAGCAGGTTGTTCAGGATCTGGCGGATACGGCCGCGATCGGCCTCGATGCGGGCCGCCTCCGGCGCCAGCGACATGAACACGAGCACGCGCGAATCCTGTGCGCGGAACAGGTCCGCGACTTCCCGCACGAGCGCGTTCAGGTCGAAGGCGTCGATCTGCATCTGCGGGGCGCGGGCGTATTCACTGAAGGCGTTCACCATCTGCTTCATCGTCTCGACCTGCTGCACGATGGTGTGGGTGGCGCGGTCGAGCAGCTCTGCTTCGCGCGGCGCCAGCACGCTCGCGAGCTTGCTGCGCAGGCGATCGGCCGACAGCTGGATCGGTGTCAGCGGATTCTTGATCTCGTGCGCGAGCCGCCGCGCCACTTCGCC
>CAYWMY010000134.1:0-7830 GCA_964459405.1 uncultured Steroidobacteraceae bacterium
CCACAAGAGTGCCGTGCTCACGGACTTCTGCACAATCGACCGCCCTCCCCTGCTTTGCGTAAAGATTGCCCAGGCCAATCCTTACTCGGCTGCGGCCTTCGGTATGCCGACCGACCAATGGTACGACTTCATCAAGAATGACGGTCCGCTGCTGCACGGCATCGTTCATACGCCCCGGCTGACGGTATTCGGTGGTGGATTCCCGATTCTCGATTCAGGAGTCGTCGTCGGTGGCATCGGCGTGTCCGGGGGACACTACACGGACGACATGGCAGTCGCCCAGGCCGCGCTGGCCCGAATCGGTCAGTGATGTTTCGGTAGTTGTTCCCTCCCTCGGGCCCCCGCGCACTCGGGCACTCGGGCACTGCGCGCCTGGATCCATCACTGCTGATTGCGGCGCTCGTCTGATACCGGGCCGTGAGGGTTCTGCGACATGCCGATGCGGACGCCCGCCTGCCGGCACGGTATCCTGCGGCCCTCGAAGAATCGCACACACGCGGCGAGCATTTTCCGCAAAGAGAGAGCCCATGCGTAGCAAGATCCGTCCGGAATTCAATCCTGTCGCTGCGGCCGTGTTGAGCGTCGCCGTCGCGGCTTCGCTGGTCGCTTGTGGTGGCGGGTCGAGCCCGCAGCCTCAGGAAAAGCTGGTCGCAGAAGCCCCGCCCGCCGCGGATGCGGCGAGCCAGGCCGAACTGGAGGCACGCTCCCAGCAGCTGGCGCAGCGCGAGGCGGATCTCGCGGCGAAGGAGCAGGAGCTGGAGAACGCCCGTGCACAGGCGGCGCAGGAAGCCGCGGATCGCGAACGTGAGGCCGCAGCGAAGGCTGCGGCGGCCAGGAAAGCAGCAGTCGCGAAACCGAGGCCGCCGAAGACCCCGACGGCGACACCGGCCAGAACCGAATCCGCGCAGGCCACACCGGCGCCATCCCGGGAGCCGGTCGAAGTGCCGGCGGGCACGCAACTGCCCCTGGCGTTGACGAACGACCTCTCCAGCAAGACCGCCAAGCCTGGCGATGCGTTCGAGGCACGCCTCGTTTCGGACCTGATGGTCGGCGACCGTCGCGCCCTGCCGGCCGGCACGCGCGCGATGGGCACGATCTCGAAGGTCGTTTCCGGCAGCGACAAGATCGGCACCACGCCCACGCTGGAACTGAAGTTCGACCACCTCGAACTCGCCAGCGGGCGGCAGATCCCCATCAGCGGCCAGCTCACGCAGCTCGGCAAGAGCGAAAAGGGTCGCGATGCGGCCAAGATCATCGGCGGCGTCGCGGCCGGCGCGATCGTCGGTAGTCAGGTCAAGAAGGGTGGCACCGGCACGATCGTCGGCGGACTGCTGGGTGGTGCGGCTGGCGCTGTGGTCGCGCAGAAGACCGGCACGGAAGTAACGCTTGCCGATGGCTCGACAATCACGATCACACTCGACCAGGCGATCAAGGTACCCGTCGAGTGAATCGAGAGCGATCGTCGCGGCGATGTCCGTGACCGCTGTCAGCCTTGTATGGCGCGCCCGGTTCGGACGCAGCGGGCACCGAAGTCTCCGCCGCCGCAGCCGTCTCGGTACGTTGGGCCGCGCTCGACTCGATCTCCTCGATCGACAGCTCGAGCTGCGCGATCTGCGCCTCGAGCCGCTCCGAGGAACGCCCGAACTGCATCCGCTTCAGCCGCGCAAGCTCGATGCGCAGCTTCTCGACCGCAAGTTGCTCGGCGAGCAGTGCCGCACGCATCGCCTCGATCTCACTGCGCGCCGCAATGACGAGCCGCTGCAGACTCTCGACGTCATCGGGCAGATCGCGCACGCTCGGCATGCAGGACATTTTACCGGCGCGGTGCATCCGATGCACGGAAAAGCCCGAGAAACAGGCTCTCTTCTACACCGCCAGCTGCGGCGTCGTCGTGCGCTGCGGACGCCGCCAATCAATCCCCTCCAGCAGCATGGACAGCTGCGCCGCGCTCAACTGCACCGTGCCGCTCGTCGCCTGCGGCCACACGAAGCGGCCGCTCTCCAGACGCTTCGTGAACAGACACAGGCCATCGCCCGACCACCACAGCATCTTAAGGCGATCGCCGCGCCGCCCGCGAAACACGAACAGCTGCCCCGGGAACGGATCCTCCGCGAGCTGCGTCTGGATCAACGCCGCCAGCCCATCGAATCCGTTGCGCAGGTCGGTCACCCCGCAGGCGAGCCACACCTGCGTGCCACCCGCGAGCGTGATCATCGCAGTACTGCCAGCACCTCGCGCAGCATCGCCGCAGCAACGACACCCCGGAGCCGTACACAGCTACGCTGCAGGTCGATCTCAATCACGCCACGCTCATCGGCAGCATCCTCCGCCGCGGGCTCCACCGCCACGCGCGCGAAGCGGGGCACGGCGCCGGATGTTGGCGCCATCGCGACTCGCGCGCGACGCCGCCAGTACGACAGCAGGTTCGGCCGCACGCCGTGCCGCTCCGCCACCACCCGCACGCTCGCACCCGGCTGCAGACTCTCCGCCACCGCACGCGCGCGCTGCTCCGTCGTGAACTTGCGCACCAACCGTATCTTCCGCTCCGCACCCGTTGCGCTCATCACCGTCCCTCACGCCTGCTGAATGCGCGCGACTATGACGCAGCCCATGCTCACGTCGCCATGTGTGAAGACCGGACGCTTACCGCGCGCCCATGGGAGCCTGAGACACCGCGCTTTGGGCGCCGCCCTGGCTGCGCGACGTCAGGTGCGAGCCTCTCAAGACCTGGGCATCCCGTTCGGCGCGCCCGGTGTGGCAACGTGAGCGGTGACTTCCGGTGCTCCGGGCAGGCCGATCGGATCGCATCCCTCGTCGCGGTGATGCCGATGGCCTCGCGCGAACAGGCTGCACGGTGCACTACATGGTGCGCTCGATCTTCATGCCCTTGGCGATCTCGTCCAGGTGCGTCTCGAGCTGCTTTTCCTGGACCATGCGCTGGACCTGATCGCGAACCTGCTCGAGCGGCGGCGGGGTCACCGGCCGCGTGGCCTCGCGCTTGATCACTTGCCAGCCGCAGTTGGACTTGACGGGTTCGCGCGTGAACTCCCCTTTCTTCAGTCCAATCAGCGCTGCGGCGAAGGGTTTGACCATGCGTTCGGCAGCAAACCAGCCGAGATCTCCACCCTGGTCCTTCGAACCCCCGTCCTGCGACAGCTTTGTAGCGAGATCGGCGATGTTCGCGCCCTTGTCCAGTGCGGCGATGACGTTGCGGGCTTCGGCTTCTGAGGCGACCAGCACGTGGCGCGCGCGGTACTCGACCTTGGGCATGCTGGCGACGGCACTGTCGTATTCCGCGCGGATTTCGGCATCCGTGGGCTGTTTGCTGTTCATGAATGCCGTGTTGACCTGGTCGGCGAGCAGCGTCGTCGCGGCGATGTCAATCTGTGCGGCGATCTCCGGCCGGGCGTCGAGGCCTTGCTTCTCGGCCTCGGCGCGGGCGACGTAGACGCGGATCAGTTCGTCGAGCGCCCGCTGGCGTACCTCGGGTGGCAGATCGGCGGCCTTGCGACCCTGCGTGCGGGCACCCACGAACAGATCGAAGGCTTCGGCGGAAATCGCGCGCCCGTCGACGACCGCGACCGGCGGATGAGCGCTGGCGGCCGTCTTGCGCGCGGGTTTCGGCAGCGCGTCTTCGACGCTCTGGACGCATCCGGCGAGCAGCACGGTGAGGCTGAGGCCGGACAGCAGGATTCGGGTCGACATCGTCATGAGGAACTCTCCAGGGAGGAGTGCGGATTTTCGGCAGATTCGTCAGGAGCGAGCGCGTCGATGCTGAGCGCGTGGATCTCGGCGCGCATCAGGGGTGCGAGCGCGGCATAAATCAGCTGGTGGCGCTGCACGCGGCTGCGACCGGCGAACCTGGCGGCCACGATGCGCACATGGTAGTGCCCGGCACCGCCACGGGCGCCTTCGTGGCCGATGTGCAGGTGACTGTCGTCACGGATGTCGATCACCTGCGGGGCCAGCGCCTGCGTGAGCAGTTGCCGTATGCGGTCCATGCGCGAAATGGTCATGGTGCCACCTGCACGAAAGGCCGCACGTCGACAGCGCGGAACACTCCCTCGATCACGTACGGATCGGCGTTCGCGAACTCGCGCGCGGCGTCCAAAGAGGCGAATTCGGCGATCACCAGGGAGCCTGCATAGCCGGCGGCGCCCGGGTCCGGCGAATCGACGGCCGGCATCGGGCCGGCGAGCACCAGGCGCCCCTCGTCCTGCAGCGCGCGGATACGCGCGAGATGGGCGGGCCGCGCCTGCCGGCGCTGCTCGAGCGTGTCCCGGGCCTCATGGCCGATGATTGCGTACAGCATCAGTCGTTCGCCACGCTCGAGGATCGCGAGCGCGCCGCGATCCACAGGCTCTGCAGCACGATGAACAGGAAGGTGAGGCCGAGCATGCCGAACAGCTTGAAGTTGACCCAGGTGGCCTCATCGAACAGGCGGAACACGACCAGATTCGCCGCGCCCATCAGCAGGAAAAACGCCACCCACATGAGGTTCAGGGTGCGCCAGGATGCCGTCGTGAGCGAAACCTGCGCGTTGGATGCTTCCAGGAGACGCTGGATCAGGGGCCTGCCGCCCAATGCACGCCATCCGCTCGCGAGGAAGGCGATTGCCAGCAGCCAGTCCAGCACGGTCGGCTTCCACATGATGAAGTGCTTGTCGCGCACGACGAGCGTGATGCCGCCGAACACCAGCACCAGCGCGGCGGACAGCAGCAGCATCGGGCTCAGCTGGCGCCGGACGATCCAGGTGACCGCAACCTGGACGACGACCGCGACGATGATGACGCCGGTCGCGACGTAGATGTCGGCGAGCTTGTAGGCCGCAAAAAACGCGATCACCGGCAGAAAGTCCAGCAACAGCTGCATCGAACACCGAGGGGCAGTCCCCGCGACGGGGCGCGGTATCATACCCGATCCCTGCAACCGGTACGGCCCGCCGTCCTGGTGCGGATCCGGAGCCGGAATGAGCCAGCTGTTCGAACTTCACCCGCGCAATCCGCAATTGCGCCTGATCCGCCGCGCCGTCGAGATCCTGCGTGAGGGCGGGCTCATCGTCTACCCGACGGATTCCTGCTATGCGCTCGGCTGCCATATCGGTGACAAAGCCGCCATGGAGCGTATCCAGCGCATCCGCCGCACCGACAAGACCCACCATTTCACGCTGGTCTGTCGCGATCTGTCCGAGATCGCCCGCTATGCGCGCGTGGATAACTGGCAGTACCGGCTGTTGAAGGCATACACGCCGGGGCCCTACACGTTCCTGCTCGAGGCCACGCGTGAGGTGCCGCGGCGCCTGATGAATCCGAGGCGCCGTACCATCGGGCTGCGCGTGCCCGATCACCCGGTTGTGCAGCTGCTGCTTGCGGAACTCGACGAGCCGATCATGAGCTCGACGCTGCTGCTGCCCGGCGAGGAGCTGCCTCTCACGGAGGCGCGCGACATCCGCGAGCGCCTGCAGCACGATGTGGACGCGGTGCTCGACGCAGGCAGCTGCGGCGTGGAACCGACCACGGTGCTCGACCTCGCGGGCGGAGCCGTATCGGTGGTGCGTGTGGGGCGTGGCGACGCGTCGGCATTCAGCTGAGGCCCTGCGTATAATCGGCGCGCACCCGGCAGGCGGAGTCACAGGGCAGTTCAGGAATACACGCCGGTTCGGTTTTCCTGCCAGGTAATCAGCGATTATTCATGGACTTGCATAGCTTTCTTCTGGCCATTTCGGTCGGGGCCATTCCGCTCGTGTTCGCAATCACGGTACACGAGGTCGCTCACGGCTGGGTCGCGCGACGCTATGGGGATCGCACGGCTGAGGCCGCCGGGCGCCTGACCCTGAACCCGATCAAGCACATCGATCCGATCGGCACACTGCTGCTGCCGGCCATGCAGCTGCTGTTCCTGGGGCGCGTGCTGTTCGGCTGGGCCAAACCCGTGCCCGTCAACGAGCGCTTCCTGCGCCACCCACGCCGCGACATGTTGAAAGTGGCGATCGCCGGACCCGCTGCGAACATCATCATGGCGTTGCTCTGGGCCGCGATCTTCGCTGTGGTGTCCAAGGTGGGGCCGGTCGGCGGCCCGTCCGACTGGGCGTTGCAGATGGCGCTCACGGGTGTGATGTTCAACATCGTGCTGGCGGCATTCAATCTGCTGCCGGTGCTGCCGCTCGACGGCGGGCGCGTGCTGGTCAATGCGCTGCCCGCCGGCAGGGTGACGCGGTTCCTGGAGCGCCTCGAGCCCTGGGGGTTGCTGATCGTGGTGACCCTTCTGGTCACGGGGGTGGCGCAGGCCATCGTGGTGCCTCTCGCCGAGATGCTGGGGTCCGCCGTGTTCTCGGTGGTTGGTTTGTGATGCCGGGCTGGGGGATCGAGTGAACGCGACGACGGGCGGCACGGGCCGCGTGCTGTCGGGCATGCGCCCGACGGGACAGCTGCACCTTGGCAACTATCACGGTGCGCTGCGCAACTGGATTGACCTGCAGTACCAGTACGAGTGCTATTTCTTCATCGCGGACTGGCATGCGCTGACGACCGGTTACGAGGACACCGACGGTCTCGAACAATACGTCTCCGACATGATCATCGACTGGCTCGGAGCCGGCCTCAATCCCGGCGCCTGGACGCTGTTCATCCAGTCGCGTGTCCCGGAGCACGCCGAACTGCACCTGCTGCTGTCGATGATCACGCCGCTCGGCTGGCTCGAGCGCGTGCCGACCTACAAGGACCAGATGGAGCAGCTGGGCGACAAGGATCTCAGCACCTATGGCTTCCTCGGCTATCCGCTGCTGCAGAGCGCGGACATCCTGCTGTACCGCGCGAAGCACGTGCCGGTGGGGGAAGACCAGGTCGCGCACGTCGAGATCACCCGCGAGATCGCGCGGCGATTCGATCACCTGTATAGGCGTGAGCCCGAGTTCGAAGCGAAGGCGCAGAAGGCCGTCAAGCAGCTCGGCGGACGCAACGCGACGCTGTATCACGAACTGCGCAGGGCCTACCAGGAACAGGGCGACGCGGAGGCGCTCACCAAGGCGCGCGCGCTGGTCGAGGTCAACACGCGCATCACGGTGGCTGATCGCGAACGCCTGTTCGGATTCCTGGAGGGCACGGGTCGTACGATCCTGCCCGAGCCGCGGGTGCTGCTGACCGCCACGCCGAAGGTGCCGGGTCTCGACGGCCGCAAGATGTCGAAGTCCTATGGCAATACCATTGGCCTGCGCGAGGATCCCGACAGCGTCGCGAAGAAGCTCAAGACCATGCAGACGGATCCCGCGCGGGTACGGCGCACGGACCCGGGTGACCCGGAGAAGTGTCCGGTCTGGGACCTGCACAAGATCTATTCGGACGAAAAGGTCCAGGCCTGGGTGCAGCAGGGCTGTCGCTCGGCCGGCATCGGCTGCCTCGAGTGCAAGAAGCCACTGATCGACCGGGTGGTCGCCGAGATCTCCACGATCCGCAGCCGGGCGCAGGAGTATGAACAGAGTCCCGAGCTGGTGCGCGGCATCCTCGAGGAAGGCTGTGAACGCGCGCGCGCCACGGCGCGCGAGACCATGCACGATGTGCGCGAGTCCATGGGGCTCGAGTACCGGTGAGGTGTCATGACTGCGAGTGATCAGGCTCCGCAGGCCGGGTATGCCCCGACGCCGTCCGAGACCCCGGCTTCGCCGGTGCAGCACGAGATGCCGTTCGCCATCGTCGAGGGCGAGCCGGTCACGGAGCTGCCGAAGGATCTCTACATCCCGCCGCAGGCGCTCGAGGTCATCCTCGAGGCCTTCGAAGGGCCGCTCGACCTGCTGCTGTACCTGATCCGGCGCCAGAACCTCGACATCCTCGACAT
>CAYWMY010000135.1:0-7777 GCA_964459405.1 uncultured Steroidobacteraceae bacterium
GGCGCTGGTGCTGGGCGAAGTCGCCGTTACTGCCCGGCGCATCAGTGTCGTGCCCGCGAGCGCGGTACTGACTTCGGTCGACATCGTCGGTGCCGGACTGCTCGTGCGCCAGAACGTCGATTACGCCTGGGAACTGCTGGGCCGCATGCCGGGTGTCATGCTGACCGACTTCAACCAGGGGACGACCTCGGGCAAGTTCTCGCTGCGCGCCTTCAACGGCGAGGGCGAAGTCAACGCGGTCAAGCTGCTGATCGATGGCGTGCCATCGAACAGCAACGACGGCAACATGCCCTATCTCGATGCAATATCCCCGCTGGCCATCGCGGCGATCGAGGTCGTGCGCGGCACCAATGATGCGCGCTACGGCCTGCACAGCATCGGCGGCAACGCCAATGTCGTGACGCGCACGGGCGGCAGCTACCGCGAGCTGCGCCTCGGCTACGGCGGCTGGGATGCGCTCGACGCGCAGGCGGCGCTGGGGCACGAATCGGGTGCGCTGTCGCAGAACTACTTCGCGGCCTGGCGGCGCACGGACGGCTACCGCGACCACGCGGGAGCACGACGCTATACGCTCGCGGGCAAGTGGTTTGCGGACCTCGCGGGTGGCCGGCACCGTGTGGGGCTCACTGCGCGCCTCCACCACAACCGGGCCGATGAGCCTGGCTACCTGACATTCGCGGATTCGCGTCGGGACCCCCGGCGGTCCTATGCGTTCTCGGCGACCGACGGTGGCGAACGCGACATGAACCAGCTGAGCGCGCACTTCGAATTCGCGCTGTCGGAGAATCTCGGGCTCGTGCTGACGGGCTATCGCAACCGGCTCGACGACCAGCGCTTCGTGAAGTTCTCCGCGGCCGTGGCGCAGCAGGAGCGTGTCACGGATGAACTGCACTACGGCCTGCTGGGTGCGCTGACCTGGCGGCCCGCCGTCGACGCGCTGCGCGACCTGCAGCTCGAACTGGGCTTCGATGCCGAATGGCAGGACAACGAGAGCCGTCGTTACCTGACGCTGGAGCGCACGCGCCAGACCGCGACGCGCGACCAGACGTTCGACCTCGACGTGCGCGGTACCTACCTGCAGGCGGTGATCCAGCCCGTCGATGCCCTCAGGTTCGTGCCGGCCTGGCGTGTCGATCGCATCGGCGGTTCGTTCACCGACAACCTCACGGGGCGGACATACGACGTCAACGATTACGGCACCATCGAGCAGCCCAAGCTGAGCGCCGTGCTGTCGCTGGGCTCCGGCTACAGCGTGTACGGCAACTGGGGCAGAACCTTCCAGATCGGGGTCACGGCCGCGGCGTACAAGATCCCCCCGCGCACCAGCGATCTGGAACCGTCGATCAACACAGGCTGGGAGATCGGGCTCAAGTTCGCGCCGCGCGAGTGGCTGAACGGGCGCATCGCATGGTGGCGGCAGACAGCCTCGGATGAGGTCCGGCGCCGCCTCAACGATCCGAGCGGGGATTCGGACAACATCGGCCGCACGCGGCGCCACGGACTGGACGTGCAGGTGAATCTCGCGCCACTGGAGTCGCTCGACATCTGGTTCGCATACGCCTGGCAGGACTCGAAGATCCTGGTCCCGGACCCGGCGGCACCGGCCAGTCGCGGCCGGCAGATCGATCACGTGCCGCATCACCTGTTCTCGGCGGGCATCGAGTACCGGGCGACGCCGGCATTGCGCCTCTCGGCGGGTGTGACGGGCCAGAGCGATTACTACCTGGAGCGGACCAACGTCACGCCGCGGTATGGCAACAGTCTGAATGTGCAGCTGGGTGCAAGCTGGCGCGCGGCGCCCGGCCTGGAACTCGAGCTGCAGGTCAGGAACCTCACGGACGACTTCCACGAGTACGCATGGTGGGACGGAACGCAGTCGCTGCATTCACCTGCGGATCCGCGCGCCGTCTATGGCGCCGTCAAGCTGAGTCTCTGAGATGAGCGTATCCGGCCGCAGCCCGTGTGCCACGCGGCCCGTCGGCGACGCGGCTCAGACCGCAGGCACCGTGCGGCACGCGCGCTGGCGCCAGCGCTGGCTCGCCCTGCATCTGTGGCTGGGCCTGTCGCTGGGCGCGCTGCTGGTTGTGCTCGGCCTCACTGGCAGCCTGCTGGTGTTCTATACGCAAATCGACGGCTGGCTGAATCCGGCTGTCGTGGTTCCGCGGCGCGATGCGCCGGAACATTCGCTGCAGGCGATCTTCACCGCCATCCGCCACGCGGAGGCCGCGCGTGACCGCGGCTGGCGCATCGAGCTGCCGCGCGGCAACGATCGCGCCTATCACGCACGCTACTACTTTGCCGCCGAAAAGGCCGGGCGCGGCTTTGCGCCGCTGCTGGTAACCGTCGACCCCTATACGCTGCAGATCCGTGCTCGGCGCTTCTGGGGCGAGTCTGCGATGACGTGGATCTACGACCTGCACTACACGCTGCTGCTCGGGTCCGCCGGCCACTACGTGCTCGGCATCGCCGGTCTGCTGATGCTGGTGTCACTGGGCTCGGGACTGTACCTGTGGTGGCCGCGCGGCACACGCTGGCGGCAGGCACTGACGGCCAAGCGGCACGCGGGGCCGAAGCGCCTCAATTACGACGTCCACAAGCTGTCAGGCATCCATGGCCTCGCGCTGCTGCTCGTCGTGATCGGCACGGGTGTCTGTCTCGAGCTGCCGGGCTGGGTGGAGCCGCTGGTGACACGGCTGTCGCCGCTGCAGCCGATGCCGGACCCACGTGTCGGCTCGAGCCGCGTGGCGCAGTACATCACGCTGGATGCCGCCGCCGCGATCGCGCGGCAGCACCTGCCGCAGGCGGCAGTGCGCTGGATCGAGACGCCGGATGGAGCCGGGGGTGTGTACCGCGTGCGCCTGTATCAGCCGGGTGAGCCGAGCCAGCGCTTTCCGCGGAGCTTCGTCTGGATCGACCCGCGCGACGGCCGTGTGCTCGCAGTGCGCGATGCACGCGAGCGGCGGGCGGGCGACGCGTTGCTGGCATGGCTGCATCCGCTGCACGCGGGCGAGGCATTCGGTCTGCCTGGACGCTGGCTCGTGCTGCTGTCGGGGCTGCTGCCCGCGGCGCTGTTCACGACCGGCGCGATCCGCTGGCGCCAGAAACGGCGGGCCCGGCGCATCGTGCAGGGCTGGCGCCGCCGCGCCTGAACGCTGTCGCGGGCAGCTCGCGGCAGCGCCGCGCAGCCGGACTCGGCGCACAGCCGCCCGCCAGCACGCCCGGGACGCACCGATCACCTTGCCGGGCGGGGACGCGCTCCATTATCCTTCGCACCCCTCCTGGGGGCGCGTAGCTCAGCGGTAGAGCACTTCCTTGACATGGAAGGGGTCACAGGTTCGATCCCTGTCGCGCCCACCATCAACTGACCGTCCGCGACCTCGCCGCATCTGCGACGCGGTCCGCTCAATTCGAGCGCGCGCGTGCGCGAAACACGCGCAGTGTTAGACTCCCGGCCGTCATGGTCAACCGTGGATGCTGCTGATTCCCATGCCCGGCCAGAGTCTCTCGATTGAAGTCAATCCCGTGCTGCCCGCTGCGCTGTCACGGCTCGCGGAACTCGCATCCAACCTGCGGTTCGGCTGGCATCGCCCGACGCGCAAGCTGTTCGAGTCGCTGGACCCTGAACTGTGGAGCTGCGTCGGCCGGAACCCCCGCATCTTCCTGCGCAGCATCGCGCAGGACCGGCTGGATCGGGCTGCGGCGGATCCGGCCTTCATGGAGCAGTACCATCGCCTGCTGGCGGGATTCGACGCTTATCACAATGAAGCCATCGTAGCCACCGGCTCGAACCAGCTCGAGAGTGGCGACCTCGTGGCATATTTCTGCGCCGAGTACGGTTTCCATGAGAGCTTCCCGAACTATTCGGGGGGCCTCGGCGTGCTCGCGGGCGACCACTGCAAGACGGCGAGCGACCTGGGCCTCAGCTTCGTCGCTGTCGGACTGCTGTACCGGCAGGGTTATTTCACGCAGCACATCGACGTCTACGGCAACCAGCTCGAGCGCTATCGCGAGTTCGAGCAGGATGACCTGCCCGTCGAGCCCGCTCGTGACACGGCCGGCCGCCAGGTCAGCGTCACGGTGCGCATGCCGGGCCGTGACGTTCAGGTGCGTGTCTGGAAGGCGCACGTCGGCCGCGTGGCCGTGGTGCTGCTGGACACCAACGTACCCGGGAACGCCGAGACCGATCGCGACATCACGCACAAGCTCTACGGCGGCGACCAGGAGCACCGTATACGGCAGGAGATCGTGCTGGGCATCGGTGGCGTCAAGGCGCTGCGGGCACTCGGACTCAGACCCACGGCATGGCACCTCAACGAAGGCCATGCGGCGTTTCTCGGCCTCGAGCTGGCGGCCGAGCTCGTCGAGGCGGGCCTCGTTTTCGAGGCCGCCTGCGAGGCGGTCGCCGCACAGAGCGTGTTCACTACGCACACGCCCGTCGCCGCGGGGCACGACACCTTCGATCGCGAACTGACCCTGCAGTACTTCGTCGAATTCCTGCCACGGCTCGGTGTCGCCGCAGACGCCTTCCTCGCGCTGGGCGGCGCCGCGACGGGCGGTCGGTTCAACATGACGCAGCTCGCGATCCGCCTGACGCGCCGGCAGAACGGCGTGAGCCGTATTCATGGCCGCGTGTCGTCCGAGATCTGCGGCCACATGTGGCCCGAGGTGCCGGCGCAGGACAATCCGGTCGGCTTCATCACGAACGGCGTGCACGTGCCGACCTTCCTGTTCCAGCGCTGGAAGGACGTGTTCGAAATGCACTTCGGGAACAACTGGCAGAGCCGGCTCACGGATGCCGAGTACTGGCAGCGCGTTCACCAGATACCCGATCCGCTGTTCCATGACGTGCGTCGCTCGCTCAAGATCAGCATGATCCGGCTGGTGCGCGAACGGCTGAAGCGCGGGTGCTCGCGCGAGAAGGTCAGCGACGCGCACTTCCATCGTCTGACGCGCTACCTGGATCCCGCCAATCCGGACGTGCTGACCATCGGCTTCGCGCGGCGCTTCGCGACCTACAAGCGCGCGACGCTGCTGTTCCGCGACCGGGGCTGGTTCCGCTCGCTGGTGTCGGATCCGGAACGTCCCGTCGTGTTCGTCTTCGCCGGCAAGGCGCACCCCGCCGATGAGCCCGGCAAACAGCTGATCCGCGAGGTCGCGACGATGGCCTCGAGCCCGGAGTTCCTGGGGCGGGTGCTGTTCATCGAGGACTACGACATCGGCCTCGCCGGTTCGCTGTTTGCGGGTGTCGACGTCTGGCTCAACAATCCCGTCTATCCGCTGGAGGCCAGCGGCACGAGCGGCATGAAGGCCGCGATCAACGGCACGATCAACATGTCGGTACTGGACGGCTGGTGGGCGGAGGCCTATGACGGCACGAACGGCTGGGCGATTCCATCGTCGGGCGCGGATCACGATGCCAAGCGCGACGACGAGGATGCGCGCTCGCTGTACGAGCTGCTGCAGGACGAGGTGATCCCGCTGTACTACGAACGCAACGTGCAGGGCATTCCGGCGGGCTGGATCGCCAAAGCCAAGCACTCGATGGCGACGATCATTCCGGCCTTCAACACGCGGCGCATGCTCGGCAACTACGTGCGCAGCCTGTATCGGCCCGCCTCGGAACATGGCCGGAGGCTCCTGGCCGACGGTGGCCGCGCTGCGCGGGAGCTCGCTTCCTGGAAGCGTCGCGTGCGGGAGGCCTGGAGCGGCGTCGCGGTGCGCCTGGTCGACGACCGCCCGCAACGAGTGACGTTCGGCCAGCCCGTTCGGCTGCAGGGCGCAGTGGTCCTCAATGGACTGCGCCCCGAGGATCTGCGCGTCGAAGTGCAGATGGCGCACGAGCCGTCGGGCCGTGAGTTCGAGGTGCCGCCGCTGACCTCGTTCGAGCAGGACCCGGCGGTTCGCGTGCGCGCAGGCCAGGAGTTTGCAGTGGAACTGCTGCAGCCGACCGGGGAAACGACCGCGGCGGGCGAACACCTGTTCGCGCTGGATTACGTGCCTGTGTGGTGCGGCAGGATGAGCTGCCAGCTGCGGGTGGTGCCGCAGCACGAACTGCTCGCGCATCCCTACGAGATGGGCCTGATGCGCAGCTCCTGAAGGCCTGACCGCGGGGGTGGCCCGCGATCAGTCGTGGGCAGGCACCAGCACCACCGCGGCGAGCGGCGGCAGCGTGAGCGTGAACGAACTGGCGCGGTGCATGGCCGGCACGCTTTCGGCCCGCAGAGGCGACAGGTTGCCGCAGTTCGAACCGCCGTAGAACGACGAATCCGTGTTGAGCACTTCGCGCCAGGCGCCGCCGCGCGGCAGGCCCACTCGATAGCCGTAGCGCGGCACGGGCGTGAAGTTGGCGGCGACGACGGCGAGGTCGTCGCCGGCGCGCCGCACGAAGGCGAGTGTCGAGTGGTCGCGATCGTTACACTCGAGCCACTCGAAGCCCCGTTCCTCGAAGTCGAATTCATGCAGCGCGGGCAGCCGCCGGTACAGCGCATTGAGGTCGCGCACCAGGTGCTGCATGCCCTGCCGAGGTGCGTCCCGGAGTTCATGCCACGGCAGGGAGGCGTCGTGGGTCCACTCGGGGCCCTGGGCGGCATCGCCCCCCATGAACAGCAGCTTCTTGCCGGGCCACAGCCATTGCCAGGCGAGCAGCAGCCTGAGGTTTGCGAACCGCTGCCAGTCGTCGCCCGGCATCTTGTCGAGCAGCGAGCGCTTCAGGTGCACGACCTCGTCGTGCGACAGCGGCAGCACGAAGTTCTCGAAGAACGCGTACACGTGCGCGAAGGTCAGCCGGTCGTGGTGGTAACGACGGAACAGCGGGTCCTCGCGGAAATAGGCCAGTGTGTCGTGCATCCAGCCCATGTTCCACTTCATGCTGAAGCCGAGACCACCGGCGTCCGTCGGACGGCTGACCAGCGGCCAGTCGGTCGACTCCTCGGCAATGGTGACGGTGCCGGGATAGCTCTCGTGCGTGGCCCGGTTCAGCTCGCGCAGCAGCGAGGTCGCCTCGAGGTTCTCGCGTCCGCCGTAGCGGTTGGGTGACCAGAAGCCGGTGGGGCGGCTGTAGTCCAGGTAGATCATCGACGCAACGGCATCGACGCGCAGGCCATCGAGGTGAAACTCCTCGAGCCAGTAGCAGGCGCTGGACAGCAGGAAAGAGCGCACCTCGTTGCGCTCATAGTTGAAGATCAGCGTACCCCAGTCGAAGTGCTCGCCTTTCTCGGCGTGCCCGTACTCGTAGAGCGCACTGCCGTCGAAGCGCGCAAGACCGTGCGCATCCTTCGGAAAGTGCGCCGGGACCCAGTCCAGGATCACACCGATGCCGCGGCCGTGCAGATCGTCGACGAAGGCGCGGAAGTCGTCGGGCGACCCGTGCCGCCGCGTCGGCGCGAAGTAGCCGGTGCACTGGTGGCCCCAGTAGCCGTCGAGGGGATGTTCCGTGACGGGCAGCAGCTCCACGTGCGTGTAACCCTGCTGCGCCACGTAGTCGCCGAGGCGCATCGCGAGCTCGCGATAGTTCAGGAATCCACCCCCGGGGTCGCGTGCCCACGAGCCCAGGTGCACCTCGTAGATCGACATGGGCGCGCGCAGCCAGTCGCGGGCCGCGCGCCCGCGCAGCCACTCATGGTCCTGCCAATCGTGCTCACTGGAGCCGACCACCACCGAGGCGGTGGCCGGGCGCAGCTCGGCCCAGCGTCCGTAGGGGTCCGATTTCAGCGTGATGCCACCGTGAGCGCGGTTGCGCAGCTCGAACTTGTAGAGCTCGCCCGGGCCCAGACAGGGT
>CAYWMY010000136.1:0-7761 GCA_964459405.1 uncultured Steroidobacteraceae bacterium
AGCTCATCAAGGGCATCATCGTCAACAACCGCGGCGAGCGCTTCGTGGCCGAGGACTCCTACCACGGCCGGACGGCGGATTTCGTCAAGGAACAGCCCGACCAGACCGCGTACCTGATCGTCGATTCCGAGATCTTCGCGTATCCCGAGATCGCGACGCACAAGCACACCCTGATCGACGGCTGGGAAACGGTGGCCGAGATGGAAGCCGGGCTCAAGCTGCCGCCGGGTTCGCTGCAGAGGACCATGGAGGAGTACAACCGTGGCGCGGCCAGGGGCGAGGATCCGTTCCTGTTCAAGGACAAGGACTGGCTGAAGCCGCTGGACAAACCCGCCTACGCCGCGTTCGACATCTCATTCAACAAGTCGGTCTATCTGTTCATCACGCTGGGTGGCCTGCGCACCAACGCCGCGGCACAGGTGCTGAACGGCCGCGCCATGCCGATCCCCGGCCTGTACGCCGTCGGCGCCGCGGCCGCGCACATCCCGCAGAGCGGCAAGGGCTATGCGAGCGGCATGAGCCTGGGCCCCGGCTCCTGGTTCGGCCGTGTGGCGGGCAGGCACGCGGCCGCCGCTGCGCTGCGCTGACGCTGCCCGTGGATCGCGCGTGCCGCGAGGCGCAGGCCCTCGCGGCGCGCTGCGCGACCCGGTGACCGATCGCCCGCACCACGTCTGCGCATACACCACGCCTCGCCAAGGGCATAATGCCGCGAGTACTGAATTCTCCGGATTCTTCCATGACTGAAAAGCGCTCTTCCGCTGGTGCCCCGACTGAAATCCGTCTGCGTCGCAGGACCCGCGTCGTCGAGGTCGCCTTCGCGGACGGCCGACGCTTCGAACTGCCCTTCGAGTACCTGCGCGTGTTCTCGCCATCCGCCGAAATCCGCGGCCATACGGGCGGTGAGGGCAAGCTCGAGATCATGAAGGAACAGGTGCAGGTCATGACGATCGAGCCGATCGGCAACTACGCCGTGCAGCTCTCGTTCGATGACGGCCACAACACCGGGTTGTTCACCTGGGACTACCTGTACGAACTCGGCGCCGACTACGACCGCAAGTGGGCCCGCTATCTCGAACGCTGCGCCAATCTCGGCTACGAACGCAAGCCCTGGTCGCCGCCCGGCTGAGTCCGTTCGGGGGCCGCGTCATCGCTGCCGGAGCGTATTACGAGCACAGGTCCTGGTCGTCGCCGGACTGAGGCGGCGGGAGTGCGTCGGTCGAGGTCGTCGTGACGCGGACTGCCGGCTACTCGGCCTGTCGGGCCGATGCATCCTGCTGCGCGCGCTCGGCCTCCTCGCGCTTCTCGCGACGGATGGTGTGGATCACCATACCGATCGCGGCGCTCATGAACAGCACCAGCACCGCCATCAGAAAGACAAGCCCGCCGGCGAGCCGGTGCGCCTCGAGCAGTCCCAGGACCACCCCGAGCGGCGTGGTCACGATCAGCAGCGGCTTGGCGATGCGCATGGTGGTGTGTGGACTGACTTGCTGTCGGCGCGGTTCAGCTTCGCGCCGTCGCCTTGTGCGCGGCCCCGCCGGTGTGCGCGTCCGACACGCGCGAGGCATAGAACTCACCCTTCAGGTGAGCCGCGACTTCGCCGTTGAAATGCAGGTCCGCGTCGAGCCCGATGCGGCCGCGCCCCTTGCGATCGAGCGCGTCCACGAAATCGCGCCAGGCATCGGCCGTGGCGAACCTGCCATGGGCGGTGAACTGCCCGAGCACCGGCTTGAGATACGTCATGCTGTGGCGGTGCACGACGACGGCGCCCGTCACGGCCTCCGCCGACATGCGCGTGAAGAGCAGCGACCACGCGGCGATGAGCGCGACCGACGCCGCGCTGCCGCCGAACAGCGTCTGGTGCACGTTGGAATTCGGCTCGAGCGGTGCGGTCAGCACGACGCTGTCGGGCTCGACTTCGAGCACCGCGACACGCATGAACTTCGCGAGCGGAATCCTCCTGAGCAGGAATCCTTCGAGATCCTGGGGCGTCATCAGCTCGAGACGGGACATCTACGGGCACTGCCTCACTGGCCGTCGTGGCGGGCGACTATGCCACATCCGCTGCACGGGCATGGCGCGCATCAATCCGCTGGAAGCAGCTGCGGATTCCAGACGACTTCCCAGAGGTGCCGGTCCGGATCCTGAAAGTATCCCGCGTAGCCGCCCCAGAAAGTCTCCGCGGCGGGCTTCACGATGACTGCGCCCGCGATTCGCGCCTGCTCCATCACGGCATCGACTTCAGCCTTCGAGGACACATTGTGCCCGATCGTGAACTCGGTAGCGGACGCGGCACCGAGGCAGAGCCCGGAATCCCGCGCAATGCTCGCGCGCGGCCACAGCGCGAGCTTCAGGCCGGGCTGCAGGTCGAAGAACGCCACGGCCCCGGACTCGAACTCCGTGCCGATGATGCCGGTGGTGTGGAGCTGAAGTCCGTCCCGATAGAACCGGACCGCTCGTTCCAGATCATCGACTCCGAGGGTCAGCACGCTGATTCCGGGTTTCACGGAGAGCTCACGATGGCGACGGAAATCCGCGTGCTGGCGCCGTCGTGGTATCAACTCCATCACGCCCGGAGCGGGCCCTCATGGCGCACCAGTCCCCCCGCCGGAACCGGCTGCGGACTCCTCGGCCACCCGCCATCGGCGCGGAACATCGGGCAGCAGCTGCCCGAGCTTCGAGGCCGCGAGCCTGCGCTGCGCGTTCTCGAGCAGCACGTCGAATTCCCGCGCGCAGCGATGCGCCGATGGCGTCGGGTCGACGACCTCGCACAGCAGATGCGTACGCGTCCGGCGCAAGACCACGAGTCCGGCGAACATCACTGCGCCGTCGTGACCGGCCAGCACTTCCGCCGCGCGGGCCAGCTGCTCGTCCGAGGCCACCTTGCCGATCACGAGTATGTCTTCAGACGCGCACATGTGCCCTCGATCCTCGCGCAGACAGGAGCCCTGCAGCTTCCCGTCACGACGCGCTCAGCGCAGCCGGGCGACGATCGTCTTCATCAGCGATTCGAGCGCCGGGCGCATCGACTCCGCCGGTCTGCCCTCGGGAGCGTCCAGCGACAGCGCAAGCGTGTGCTGACCGGTCCCCACGACCAGGAATGCCGCGGCGTCCTGATACTTGTTGTCCGGCCTGGGATACAGGAAATACGCGCGCTCACCGAAGGCCGGCGCCGGGGTCCTCGGCTCCTTGTCCTTCTTGAAGCCCTTCAGGGTCGCCTCCCATGCCTGCCACGATCCGGGACCGGAATACACCTTCAATTCGCCAATGCCGACGTTGCAGATCCAGCCGCCCTGACCCGCGGGTTCCGGATCCACGTAAGGATCCCGTCCGGTTGCCTTCGTGACATCGGCGCGCGTGATCAAGGAACACGCCTGCACGCTTCCGGCCGGCACCTTTCTCGCCAGCTCCTTCGCAGCCTGCTCGCGCGGCACCTGCGCCATCGCCGGCAGCATGGCCAGGCACAGTGCCACCTGCGCTGCGGCGCGGGCAGACGATCTCAGCTGGATGTTCATGGCAACCCCCCGTCGATTTCAGTCTCCGGACGACACAGCGACAAGAGCGGCTGCATACGGAGATCCGGTCCCACGCGGACCAGAGGAACACCAGCACCGCGCCCGCCGCGCCCGGATATCTTACGCGCCGGAAGGCGGCCCGGAACCACCGGCAGTCGGTCGGACCCGGGGTTGGTCTGCTGCGACCGTGGGAGGGCGGCTCATTCTCGCGAGCCTTCTCGTCAAATTGCGGGCGCTGTTTTCCTCAAGCGATCGCAGGACTGTCCTCGCTTGCCACGCGTCTCGCGACGATCACCCAGGTTCGACAGACGGCTAGAACCTCGAACCCGGCTGCTCGAGGAACTCCAGTTCCTCCGCAGTGGACGGTCGACCGAGAACGGCGTTCCGGTGTGGGTAACGCCCGAACCGGTCGACGATCGCCTTGTGGCGCAGCTCGAAGTCGTGGTTTTCCTGCGGCGCCCACTCCCTGAAGAGCCGCTCTGCCAGCACATGGATGACCCGCGATTCGCTGTGCATGTACGGCATCAGCAGGAAAACCCGCTCCATGGGCTGCAGGCGCTGCAGCGCCCCGCATGCGACCGCCTCCTGGGAGAGTGCCAAGGCCATGGGGTCCTGCGCGAACGCGCGTGCGGTGCCGCGGAATATGTTGCGGGAGAACTGGTCAAGCACGAGCACTTCGGCCAGTCGCCCGCGCGGGCCGGTCCGCCAGGAATGGAACTCGCCCTGCGCTGCCTGCTGCAGTGCTGGCAGAAAGCGATCTTTCAGAAGCGCATCAAAGGCGGGGTCCTGAGCCCACCACATGCCGGGGTCAATCTCGTCGAACCAGAACGCCAGGATCTGCTCGTACATGCGCTCAACATTACCATTCATCATGTCGCGGGCATCCTCTCGCGCGGCATCGGCCCGGCCACGACTCCGCGCAGCTGGAGAGATGCGAGCCACGTCACGCACGGGTCCGGTCCTGGAAACGCGGCAGCGTGTTGCGGATGTCACCCGCAGCAAAGAAGGTGTAGCCGCGCTCACAAGCCGCGCGGATCAAGGCGACACCCTGCGCCCGCTCCGTGACCGACCCGTACCCGAAGATGAGACCCATGCAGCCGAAGTCAGCCGCGGCCATACGCGTTCACAACACCAGTCCCGAGACCCGCGTGGCCTGGGTTTCGAAAATGGCTCGTCCGGGCTCCGCCCACATCTTTTCCAGGCGCTCCCGGCCGAAGACGGCCCATGGGCTCCTGGGATTGCGCTCCACCAACCCTGCCCAGTAGGTGAACATGCGCTCGTGGAGTTCTTTCGGATTGTCGCGGTGGATCAGCACCCGGCCTTCCACACTGGCGTAGGAATAGGGCTGCTGGTCGTTGACCACGCACAGGACGAGGCGCGGGTCCCGGCTGAGGCACTTCCCCTTCAGCCTGTCGAGGGTCGTCGAGAAGTAGAGCCCATCACCCAGGCGGGCGAAGCTCACCATCGAGGCGGCCGGACTGCCGCTGGCCCGGACCGTCGAGACGATGCCGGCGAACGACCGACTGATGAACGCATCCAGTTCCCGGGAACCCAGCATGTGTGACCTCCGATGTTCGCTCACTTCGAGTGCATCGCCGGGTGCTGCCATGCGTCGCTGCAGGCTGGCACTTTCCGGCCCGGCACTCTTATCTCGCTCCGCACCACCGGCAACGCCGCCTGCCGTCTCAGCCACGCGGGAAATGTCTCCTCGTCGTCGCCTGCAACGACGTTGGCTTCGACCCTGTCCGCGAAGGTGCGCCGTCCACGACAAGCGTGCCGGCAGTGACTTTCCCCGTCGGGACGCTCAGGCGCGCGATCCTATGCCCGGCCACAACGTCACGCAACGCGGCGCCGCGCAGCATTGCCCCCGGGCCGCTGCCCGCCCCCGCGAGCAACAGGGACGCTCCACGATTCCTGCTCCACAGGTGGCCGCTGCGGACTGCCAGGTGCGAGCGCACTCAGGCCGCAGTCGTTCACAGACACACCCCCCGCACACCACACAGGATGGCGAGCGCATAGACCCACAAGACCACGAAGCCCCCTGTGAGGAACACAACGACCAGCAGGCCGCGGGGGAGTCCTCCCGTGAGCTTCCAGACGAACGGAAGCCCGGTCAGGAGACTCAACAGGTAAGGAGCCGTATCGGCGATCACCGAAGTCGTGCGTGGCTGCGGCCAGATCCACAGCAGGTACACCGTGATGGTCATCACGGGAAACCCGATTGCGGCCACCAGGGCGAAGCGTTGTCTGCGTGTCATGCTCAAGCGGGTTGTTCCGGCCAGCGATGGCCATCACCGGCGGACCAGAGCAGAGCGAAGCGACGCGCTTGCCCGTCCGCGTTGATGGCGTTGTCAGCCATCAACATTTCCTCCCGATGAAGATCTTCAACGGATACTCCCCGCCACCCAGAAGATACGGGTCGTAAGTGCCGTCAAGATCTGTCTCCTGCAGGGACAGTCCCGCTTCTGCGAACACCTTCTCCCACGCTTCCTGGGAGAAGAGGCCGAGCACGTGGCACTCCGTGTGAATGGTCAGTTCGCCCCTTTCCCGGATCAGGTAAACCAATGTGGCTTCGTAGGTGTCCGGGCGATACGGGTTGATATAGTTGTTCTCCAGCAGCGTGACATGCAGGTGCTCCTGCTCCCCCGTATAGGCGAAGTTGTTGGCCCTGAATATTTCCCGGGTCTTGCCTGCCACAAGCAGAATTCCGCCCGTCTTCAGATGTGCTGCGGCTGTCTCAACAGCCATTCGCAGTTCGGACAACGATCTCATGTAGTCAATGCTGTCCGGGATCACCACGGCGTCAAACTCTCGGCCAAGACGCACCGTCCGCATGTCGTCTTCGATGTATTCGAGATCCGGATGTCGCAGCCGCGCCTTGTCCAGCATGCCTCGGCTGAGATCTACGCCCGTCACGGCGAAATGCCGTTTGAAGATGGTGTCGTGGCCCCCTGCTCCACAACCCAGATGCAGCAACGTGCATGGGGCACGTGATGAATTTCGCCTGATCAGGTCGACATACCCTCCGACCTCGCCTTCATAAGCTCCGGGGTCTGCAAGAAGGTCTTCGGTCCAGGCAAGTTCGTTGTATGCGGCCCAGCATGATGCCATGGCTACGCCCTTGATGGCTGACGCTCCGGTTCACCGGCGGGCCGCGCAGCCGGCCGTCCGCTGCAACCGGTTGTTCGTCGGTTCTCCTTCACTCGTTGCCTGCGACCCGAATGGCGCCGATCTCGAGAAACCGCCCCGGCATGTTCGCTGCCCCGCCATGTTCAAACACTTTCCCGTCAACTACGCGGTCGACGTTCACGCCGGTCAAGGTCAGCTTGCGACCCGTCGGAGCTATCCCGATCCACTCACCTGTGTGCGTGCCTCGCGCGGTGATGCAGGTGGCGACCCACTCGTCCTCCGATATCTGACGATCCACTGTGAGACGCAGGTCTGGACAGGTACGGCGCACTCCCAGGATGTGCGACGCCGCGCCTTCAATCCCGTCCGGGTCGCGCGTTCCGTCCATCACCTCGGTGTAGTCGTCTGAGACGCCCTCTGAGATCCTGGCCACATCGCCAGTGTTGACGATTTCCTCGGAGAACCTGCGCAGATCATTTTGTTGTCCATGCGGATGTTCTCGTATCTGCCGAACCTTGGAACTCATCCGCCTGCGGGAGTGGGCGAAGCCCGCTGTCGCAGATCGGGTGCAACGACGCCTCAGGCCGCCCTCCGCCTGCTCTCACGAGAGCAGGCCAGGATTGAGCCTCCAGACGGAAAAGGTCAGTGCCGAGGCGAATGTGACCCACGCCAGGTAGGGTATCAGCAAGGCTGCGGCGATAGAGCTGACGCGCCAGAACGAGATGACCGTGGCTGTGACCAGGCACCACAGAAGCAGAACCTCAGCGAAAGCGAGCCCACCCTGGTGCCAGGCGAAAAACAGCCAGCTCCACAAAGCGTTGGCGGCGAGTTGCACGATGAACAGCACCAAGGCACTGCGAGCCCCGGTGAAACCACGCGCCCGCCAAACCCACCATGCAGACACGGCCATGAGGGCGTAGAGAACGGACCAGACAGGACCGAAGAGCCAGCCGGGCGGCGCCCACGAGGGCCGTGCGAGTTGGCCGTAAAACGCGCCGGCGTCAACAGAAGCAACAGCGCCGATTGCCGCCGCAGCGAACGTCATCAGAAGCCAGCCCACAAGGCCGATGGCTTGACGCGATACCGAGATGGGTGTCGATCGAACCATGATGCGACCTAA
>CAYWMY010000137.1:0-3804 GCA_964459405.1 uncultured Steroidobacteraceae bacterium
CGAGCTGTTCCTCGAAGCGCCGCTGCATGGCCGGTTCGACGGCCATCGCCTTGACGGTCTCCGCGGCCGAGACGGATTCGACCAGAAATGCCTGGTTCTCCGCGCCGCGCCTGAACTTCTCGTCGAGCCGCCGGCGCAGGACGGGGGTGACGACCAGCGAGAGGGCGACATAGGCCGGGACCGTTGCCGCGACCACCCCGAAGAGCAACGGGCTGTACACGTACATGACGATCAGGAAGACGATGCCGAACAGCAGATCGAGCACCAGCGTCAGTGCGGAACCGGTGAGGAACTCCCGGATGCGCTCCAGCTCGCGCACCCGCGCGACGATACCGCCGACGGCCCGCGACTGGAAAAAGGCGATCGGCAGGCCCTGCAGGTGGCGGTAGAGCTTCGCACCCAGCTCCACGTCGATTCGCGTGGCCGTGTGGGAGAACAGATAAGTGCGCAGCCCGCCGAGCCCGACCTCGAAGATCGCCACGACCAGGAGCCCGATGGCCAGCACGTCCAGCGTCATGAGGCCGTGATGGACCAGCACCTTGTCGATCACGACCTGGAAGAAAAGCGGTGTGACGAGCGCCAGCACCTGCAGCACCAGCGAGGCGATCAGCACCTCGCCCAGCAGTCTGCGGTACTTGACGACCGCCGGCACGAACCAGGACAGGTCGAAGCGGCGCAGTTCGTCCACGAGACCGGCACGGCGCGTGACCAGCACCAGGCGCCCGGACCAGCGCTGCTCGAACTCCGCGCGATCGAGCGCTGCGGGCGCGCCCGCCGCCGGATCCTGCACCAGCACCCGGGCTGCATCGACCGCGCCCACCACCAGGAACCCGCCGCCCATCATCTCCGCGATGCAGGGCATCGGTACGGATGACCACTGCGTGCGGCCGCCCGGTACACATCGCGCCTTGAGATCCAGCAGCTTCGCGGCGCGCAGCAGATCGTCGACGACCAATGGCCGTTCACCGGGCGCGCACTGATGACGCAGCGTCTCCGGGTCGACCACGACACCGTGATAGCGCGCCAGCAGTACCAGCGCCGCAAGACCGGAATCGATCCGGAGCGGCGGCGGTTCCGCGACGCCTGCGATGCCGACTGTCCCTGTCAAACGCGCCTCCTGCGCATGATCCCCTCTGCGATGAAGTCTCGTCCCTGATCGTTCGCCGGATCATCCCGGGCCCACCCTGCCTCACCGCACCGGCACCCGCACGGCCACGGCGCAGAGCGAAGGCGACGTTATCGCTCGGCACCACTGCCGTCCATTCGCTATTGAGCCGTAAATGGGGACATTGCCTGATGTCCCCGCGCGGCGTCTGGCTCGCGGCGCCGGGAACGAGTCAACGTGCGTGGAATGGATGCGGGAACGGGGCGGTCCCTCGATTCCCGGAAACCGCACATCACACGGCGGTGTTCACGTACACGACGCGCGCGCGCGGGAAGAAGTTGAAGTCCGTCGCCGAGGCCGCGGTATAGGCGCCGGCCACGCGCGCGATCACGAGATCGCCGATCTCGAGGCGCGGCAGCTCGATGTCCTCGGCCACCACATCCACGCTGTCGCAGGTGGGCCCGGCCAGCACTGATGGCGCCACGGGACCGGCGCGGTCGAGCGCCGCGATCGGATATTCCATCGACTCGAACATGCGGCCGCTGAAGGTGCCGTAGACACCGTCGTCCAGGTAGTACCACATGCGGCCGTTGCGTTCCGCGCGGCCCATGACGGTGGTCACCGCGGTGCCGGCGGGTGCCACAACGAAGCGCCCGGGCTCCGCGATCACACACACCTCGGCGGGCAGCACCGCGAGCGCCGCGCGGATGGGCACGCAGAACGCCTCGATGGGCATCACGGGCTGCCGGTACGGCACCGCGAATCCGCCACCGATGTCGAGCACCGACAGCGGCGTGCCCTGTGCCCGTGATGCGGCGATCACCTCCGCGCAGGCGTGGATCGCCGCGACGTGCATGTCCGGCGAGGGCACCTGCGAGCCCACGTGGAACGACAGGCCGGTCACCTCGACACCCAGCCGCTGCGCGAGCGCCAGCAGGGCCGGGGCATCCCCGGGGCGGCAGCCGAACTTCTTCGACAGGTCCGAGACCGCCCCCGGGCTGCGGAACGAGATGCGCAGCAGCAGGCGCGCACGGTCGCGGAACGGCACGAACTTCGCGATCTCGTCGGTGTTGTCGGCGACGAATGTCGACACGCCGTAGTCCAGCGCCTCGACGATGTCGCGCTCGCGCTTGATCGGGTGCGTGTGGATGCAGCGCGCGGCCGGCACGCCCGCGCGTTCGACGAGCCGCACCTCGCCGGTCGTCGCGAGATCGAAGGAACCGCCCAGCGCAGCGAGCTCGCGCACCACCTGCAGATCCGGCAGCGGCTTCAGCGCGTAATAGAGTGTCACGCCCGGCAGCGCCGCGGCGAGCGCCGCGTACTGCCGGCGCACGCTGGCGAGATCGAGGATCAGGAGCGGCGAACTGAACTCGGCGACCATTGCACGCACGGCGCCGGGCGCGGCAGGATCCGCGAACTGGAGCTGCGGCCGGGACCGCGTCATCGACTCTCGCGCCATCGCCATGGTCTCCCACTCCGTCGCCTTCGCCGCGTCGCCCCGCACGGCGCGTCGGGAAACGCGCGATTCTATGGCCGCGCGCCCCGACTATCCATGCACGCGACGCGCATGACCACCACGTCAGTCGGTCGTCCCGCCACCGGCTCAGCTCGCGTTGTGACTGCCATCCCGCGCCGCCGCGCGCGTGAGGCGGTCGCGCACGGCCTCCCACTCGGCATCCAGCGGTACGACTTCGACCAGGATCTCGTCGGCGCCGACCGCGTCGAGACGTCGCAGGCTGGCATAGAGATCGTGCGCATACTCGATCGCGCGCAGCGAGGCGACGATGCACAGCGCCACTGCATCGCCGGATGCCTGCGCTTCGCCACGGCACAGCAGCGCCACGCGCCGTCCGGCCCGCGCGGCCGCGGCCACGGCCTCCGGCAGCGCCGCGCGCTCGATGAGGCGTGTGGGTGTCGCCGGAGCGTAGTGCGAGCGCAGGCCGCCCGGCACGCGCGGAGCGTCCTGTCCCGCGACGTGGAGCGGGCCGATGACCGACTCGATCGCCGCGCGGTCGATGTGCCCGGGGCGCAGCAACGTCACACCGCCCTCATCGCAGGCGACGATCGTGGACTCGAGGCCGATGGCGCAGTCGCCCCCGTCGAGCACGACCGGTACGGCGGCACCGAATTCGGCGCGCACGTGCGCCGCGCAGGTCGGGCTCACATGACCGTGCCGATTGGCCGAGGGTGCGGCGATCGGGCCGTCGAAGGCCGCGAGCAGCGCCTGCGCAACCGGATGCGCCGGCACGCGCAGCGCGACCGTGTCCTGGCCGCCGGTCACGGCGGCCGGCACCCCGGTTCCCCGGCGCAGCACCAGCGTCAGTGGCCCGGGCCAGAAGCGCGCGGCGAGCCTGAGCGCCGTCTCGGGCCAGCCGCGCGCGAGCGGCCGGGCAGCCTCCATATCGTGCACGTGCACGATGAGCGGATGCGTCGCGGGGCGCCCCTTGACCACGAAGATTCTCGCGACCGCCGCCGGAGATCGCGCATCGGCACCGAGACCGTAGACGGTCTCCGTCGGAAAGGCGACGAGTTCGCCGCGCCGCAGTGCGGCCGCGGCGGCCTCGATCTGCGGACGGTCGGGCATTGCGGCCTGCGCCACCTCGCGACCCTCAGGGCAGGTCCCGGCGCACCCAGCCCTGCGCCTCGCGCCGCAGTTCGTAGGTCGGCCAGTAGTGGGTGTCGAGCTTCAGCGTGATGAC
>CAYWMY010000137.1:3814-7635 GCA_964459405.1 uncultured Steroidobacteraceae bacterium
GTCGACAGCGCCATTCCACTGGATCGTCTTGAGACGCAGCGACGAGCGGTTCGGGCGGCCCGACACCGCGCGCACGAAAGCGTCGAGATCCGCCACGGGCTCGCCATCGACTTCGGTGATGCGCCGTCCCGCGACGAGCTGATAGCGGCTGGCCGGCGAGCCGTAGAGGAAATAGGCGACGAACACGCCGGTGGGCTCGATGCCGCGCTGCGCGGCCATCGCGCGATGCGGCGCCTGCAGCGTGACGCCGGCCCACATCAGGATGCGGTCGACGTCGCCGCCATCGAGCGGCACGGTCGGCACCGTGATGCGGTGCTCCGCACCATCGCGCCAGATCGTGAGTTCGACGCTCTCGCGCGCCACGGCGAGTTCGACCTCGCGGAAACGATGCACGATCTGTCCATCGACGGCGAGCACGAGATCGCCGGGCTGCAGCAGGCGCGCGGCCGGAGTGCCCGCCGTGAGCCTCAGGATGCCGAGCACCGAACGCCGCTCCGGGTTGTGCGCCTCGATGCGTCTGATCCAGTCGTCCCCAACGCCCAGCTGCCGGGCGGTCGACAGCGCGAATGTCTGGAACTCGGCCTCCAGCGAGTAGATCGGCCGTCCCGTCCGCAGGTGCTCCAGCATCTCGAGCACGTACTCGGCCGGCACGCCGCGGTTCTCCTGCTCGAGTTCGCGCCCGCGTTCGAACGCGAAGCTGGACCACAGCGCCAGCACGCGACCGTGACGGTCGGCCAGCACGCCGTCGTAGTCGCCGGGCGCATTGACGAGCGAGACCGTCTCGAGATTGGCGTCGCGGAACTGCAGCGTGCGGGAGACCGGCAGGTAGGTCGGATCCACCGAGGCCACGCGCGTGGCGCGCACCTGCAGCTTGTGGTCCGGGCGCAGGCCGACCGCAGACACCTCCTCACCGGAACGCAGCTCGCGCGACTCGAAACGCGCGGCGCGGATCGGCGTGTCGCCGAGCAGCCTGGGGTCGTACGACACCACCGCGAGGTTGTGCAGCGGATGCACGTACTCGACGCGGCCGGGCACCTCGACCGTGCCTGCGAAGGTGATGCGTACGTCGCCGAGTGCCACGGGCACGGTGTTGCGGTCGACGGCGATGAGCCCGCGATCCGCGTCGACCACCACGCCGGTGCCGTAGTAACTGCGTTCGGTGACGCCCGACACCGAATACGGCATCACGAAGTAGACGAGCGCGAGCGATGGCGCCAGCGCGTCGCCGACCGGATCGCCGGTCCGCGCGAAGCGTGCCGAGCCCGGCTCGCGGCCGTCCGGCGGGGGCCCGGCAGCCAGCGGCACGCAGGGCCAGATGCCGCTCTGATCGTCGCGGTGGCACTTGCGTGCGGGGAACCAGCGCCGGTCCATGCGCACGACGCGCAGCTGCTGCGCGCGCGTGTCGTCGCTCGTGATGTAGCGCACTGTCGCACGCGCGCCGTCGCCCAGTGTGTCGAGCACGGCCTCGGCATCGGCCAGCCGCTCGAGCCGGCGGCCGGCCATCTCGAGCAGCACCGCGCCGCGCGGCACGCCCGCCGAGCCCAGCACATAGCCCGGACTCGCGACGAACACGCCGCGCACCGGCACGTTCAGATGCCGTGCCATCTGCCACGAAAGCGCGTGAATGATGCCATCGCCGATTTCGATGAATTCGGCGGGCGTGATCTCCTCGAGGTCCTGCACTCGCAGGCGCTCGGTGCGGCGCTGCCCGCCGCGTTCCACGACCAGCTCCACCTCGCCGCCCACGCGGTCGTCGAGCACGTCCTCGAGCGTCACGAAGTCGACGAGCGATCGTCCGCCGAGCGACACCAGGATGTCGCCCACGGCCAGCACACCGTCGGCCTGCGAGCCCGGCTGCACTTCCGTGACGACCAGCATACCCGTGCTGTCCGGGTGCGCACGCCGCGTCGCGGCCTCGGTTCCGGCCGCGAGGCCGAGCCGGCGCAGCTCGTCGAAGGGCGTGTAGTCGAACACGGTCTGCAGCGTGCCGCGCGGCACGGCCCTGCCTTCACGAATGAACCGGATCGCGCGCACGACGCGGTCGAGCGGCAGGTAGAAGCTCGACGCGGCGCCCGTCGAGCCACCGGCGTTCAGCGCCACGACACGGCCGTGAATGTCCAGCACCGGAGATCCGGAGGACCCGCCCGAGGTGCTGGACGCCGCCTGATAATAGAAGGTGTTGAAGTCGTTGTAGCGCCCGGAACCGTAGTTCGGCGCTTCGCGATCGAGGCGCGCGAGCGTGCCGGCCAGGATCGACAGCTGCTCCCCCGCATCGTTGCCGACCACGCGGATCTCGGTGCCGATCTGCGCCCCGGCCGGATACAGCGGCAGCTCGGCGGGCTTGATGAAGCGCAGCGCAGCCGGGTCGTAGCGGTACACGCCGAAGTCGTGCACCGGATCGCGGTACACCGGGTACAGCGGGACCTCTTCGCGGTTCTGGAACACGGCCTGCGCCGTCACGGGCCCCGGCGTCACGACGTGGCGGTTCGTGAGGATCAGACCGCGCGCCGCGTCGATGACAAAGCCCGTGGCCTGCGCGGAGGTGTTCCACTCGGTGTCGAAGGCGCGCACGCCGTCGATCTGGATGGAGACCACGCCGGAGGCGATGCGCTCCAGCGTGCGCGACCAGTCCGGCCCGGCGGCAGGGCCCTTGGCCGGCACGACGGGCGCGACGGGCGGCGCGGCGGTGGTCGCAACCCCGGCGAGCGGCAGCAGCAGCAGCGCCGCGACTGTGACGAGCGCGTACGCCACCCCGCGGCGGTGCCGCATGCGAGCCACCTTCCCGGCCGGGGACGCCGACATTGGATGCCCCTCAACCAAAGCGGTAACCGAAGGCGGCGTGGAAGCGATCGGCGAACTCGGGCGGCGTGAAGCGGTGATTCTGCGTGCCCGTGTGAGCGATCTTGAGCGTGCCCATCAGGGATGCGATGCGACCCGTGGTCGGCCAGTCGAAGCCGTGCTGCAGGCCGTAGATCAGGCCCGCGCGGTAGGCATCCCCACAGCCCGTCGGATCCGCGACCTGCTCTGCGGGCACCGTCGGTATCACCAGCCGCTCGCCGTTCGCATAGATGTAGGAGCCGTGCGCGCCGCGTGTGACGACATAGGCGCGCACGCGGCTGGCGATCCCCTCCGGGGACAGGCCGGTGCGCTCCTGCAGCAGCTGATCCTCGTAGTCGTTGACGGCGACCCAGCTCGCGAGGTCGATGAAGCGCCGCAGCTCGGGACCGTGGAACATCGGCAGGCCCTGGCCCGGATCGAACAGGAAGGGTATGCCGGCCTCCGCGAACTGTTCGGCGTGCGCGAGCATTGCCTCGCGGCCGTCCGGCGCGACGATGCCGATGCGGATGCCGCGGTCCACCGGCACCGTGGCTTCGTGCGCGAAATTCATCGCGCCCGGATGGAAGGCCGTGATCTGGTTGTCGTCGAGATCCGTGGTGATGAAGGCCTGCGCCGTGTAGGTATCAGGCTTGTGCAGCAGGAAGTCGCGGCCGATGCCCTGTTCCGCGAGCCACTGGTCATAAGGACCGAAGTCCAGGCCGACCGCGGCCATGGGATGGCCGTCGCCCCCGAGCAGCCTCAGGTTGTAGGCGATGTTGCCCGCGCAGCCACCGTAGTTGCGGCTCAGGGTCGGCACCAGGAAAGACACGCTGAGCATGTGGATGCGGTCAGGCAGGATGTGGTCTTTGAACCGCCCCGGGAAGACCATCACCGTGTCGAATGCCATCGAGCCGCAGATCAGCGCCGTCATGTCTCACCACCGCCGGAATGTGTTGCGACCGAAGATACCGGCCGGGCGGGCGCACCGCCAGTCTGCGCGCGAG
>CAYWMY010000138.1:0-7586 GCA_964459405.1 uncultured Steroidobacteraceae bacterium
AGGGCGCTGTTCAGCAATTCCACCACAAGCAGGAACAGGGCCGGCAGCGTCAGCATCAGGCGCTCGACGGCGGTATCGCCGAACCACAGACCCAGCGGCACGACGACAGCGGCCACCGCGCAATCGAGCCGGAATGCTGCCTCGTTCTGCCAGGCACCACGGAAACCGCGCATCGAGTTGCCATTGGCGGCCACGAGCCGCTTCAGGCCGTTGAGCCGCTCCTTCTGTATCGGGCGCATGGGTTCGTTCGGGAGGTTCATACCGGGCCGGAAGATATCGCAATCCGGTGACGACCGACATCGCACGCCGACGCCGGAACCCGGGGCTCCACCCGCACCCCCGGTGCCGGGAGCCGCACCGCGGCCATCGCTTTCCTTATAGTGGGGACGAAGCCTGGAGGTCGAGAAACCCATGCTGCAAACCTGTCTCCGTATGATGGGCCTGCTGCCGGCCGTGCTGGCTGCTGTGCTCGCGGGCTCCGCTGCGGACGCCGCGCAGACTGTCGAGCCGGCGATCGAAGCCGGGCCGGGTGAGAGGCGTACGGGCTCCGCCGCGATGCTGCACGCGCTGTTCGCCCGCGAATGGCAGCGCACGCTCCGGGAGTCGCCGGACTTCGCCTCGCACCTCGGCGATGACCGGTACGCGGACCGCTGGCCCGACCTGTCCGCGACGGCGCTCGCCGCGAGCCACGCGGCCGACCGCGAGGCACTCGCGGCACTCGAGACGATTCCGCACGCCTCGCTCGCCGCCGCGGACCAGCTGAATTACCAGCTGTTCGCCTGGCAGCTGCGGCAGAGCCTTGCGGCCTGGGAGGCCGGGGTACGCTTCTACGGCCTGCAGCAGCTCGCGGGCGTGCACCTCGCACATGAACTCGCCGCCAGTCTCGAGTTCCGCCGGCCGCGGGACTACGAGCAGTGGCTCGCGCGCCTGAACGTTTACGGCGACTACGTGGACCAGACGATCGCGCTGCTGGCCGAGGGCGCACGCGCGGGCCACGTCCAGCCGCGGATCATCATCGAGCGTGTGCTCACGCAGCTCGACCGGCAGCTGGCGCTCCCGGTGGACGACAATCCGTATTTCGCACCCTTTCTCAGCCTGCCCGCGGACTGGCCCGAGGCGGAGCGCCGGCGCCTGGAGCAGACCGCGCGTGCCGCCGTTCTCGGCGTCGTGCAGCCGGCGTACCGCCGTCTCGCCGATTTCCTGCGTCGCGAGCACCTGCCCGCGAGCCGCGACAGCACCGGAATTTCCGCCGCGCCGGGAGGCGCCGCGTATTACCGCAATCGCGTGCAGTACTACACGACCACCGCGATGACGCCCGACGAGATCCACGCGCTCGGCCTCGCCGAGGTCGCGCGGATCCACACGGCCATGCAGGCGGTCATGGACCGGGTGGGCTTCAGGGGCTCCTACGCGGATTTCCTCGCCCTGCTGCGCAGCGACGCGCGGTTCCACTACACGGATCCCGCGCGGCTCCTCGACGCCTACATGATCGCGGCCAAGCGCCTCGATCCACTGCTGCCGAAGCTGTTCGGCCGCCTGCCGAGGCTGCCCTATGGCGTGCGCCCCATCCCGGCCGCGAGCGCGCCCGAGACCACCACGGCCTACTACGAGCAGGGTTCGCACGCGGCGCACCGTCCGGGCTGGTTCACCGTGAACCTGTACCGTCCGGAATCGCGGCCGATCTACGAGATCCCGGTGCTGACCGCGCACGAGGCCGTGCCCGGTCATCACCTGCAGATCGCGCTCGCGCGCGAAATGACCGGGCTGCCCGAATTCCGCCGCTACTTCGCGCCCGGCGCCTTCGTGGAGGGCTGGGCGCTGTATGCGGAGCGCCTCGGCGACGAAGTCGGGCTGTACGACGATCCTTATGACAAGTTCGGCCAGCTGACCTACGACATGTGGCGCGCCGTGCGTCTCGTGGTCGACACGGGCATCCACGCACTGGGCTGGACGCGCGAGCAGGCCATCGACTACTTCAAGGCTCATGCGGCCAGGAGCGAGCTCGACATCGTCAACGAGATCGACCGCTACATCGCCTGGCCGGGCCAGGCACTCGCGTACAAGATCGGCGAGCTGAAGATCCTCGAACTGCGCCGCGCGGGGGAGCAGGCGCTGGGTGCGGACTTCGACCTGCGCGCGTTCCACGACGCGCTGCTCGGCGAGGGCGCACTGCCGCTCGCACTGCTCGAGACACACATGCGGGACTGGATCGCGGCGCAGGTGCAGGCAGCCGCAGCCGCGAAGGCATGCCGGTGTCAGGCACCGGGCGGCTGAAACGGATCGGATCACCTTACAATGGGCACCCGTCCCGAACCCGGATCGCATCGATGCTCCTGCCCCGCCGCCCCACGACCGCCGTCCGCATCGGGTCCGTGACCGTGGGTGGTGGCACGCCCGTCGTCGTGCAGTCCATGACCAACACCGACACGGCGGACGTGGATGCGACGACCGCGCAGGTGCTCGAACTCGCGCGGACGGGGTCGGAGCTGGTGCGGGTGACCGTGAACACCGACGAGGCCGCGGCTGCGGTGCCGCGCATCCGCGCGGCGCTCGACGCGGCGGGCTGCGACGTGCCGCTCGTGGGCGACTTCCACTTCAACGGCCACAAGCTGCTGAAGGAGCACCCGGCCTGCGCCGCGGCGCTCGCCAAGTACCGCATCAACCCGGGCAACGTCGGGCGCGGCTCGAAACGCGACCCGCAGTTCGCCGAGATGATCGCGATCGCGGTGGCGAACGACAAACCGGTGCGCATCGGCGTGAACTGGGGCAGCCTCGATTCCGACCTGCTGACGCGCATGATGGACGAGAACTCGCGCGCGCCGGAACCGAAGGATGCGCTCGAGGTGCTGCGCGAGGCGACCGTGGTGTCCGCGCTCACCAGTGCCCGGCGTGCCGAGGAACTGGGCCTGCCGCACGATCGCATCATCATCAGCACCAAGGTCAGCGGCGTGCAGGACCTGATCGCGATCTACCGCCGGCTGGCCGCGCGCTGCGACCATCCGCTGCACCTCGGGCTCACCGAGGCCGGCATGGGCTCGAAGGGCATCGTGGCCTCGACCGCCGCACTCGCGGTGCTGCTGCAGGAAGGCATCGGCGACACCATCCGCATCTCGCTCACGCCGGAGCCCGGGGGTCCCCGCACGCGCGAGGTCGTGGTCGCGCAGGAACTGCTGCAGAGCCTGGGGCTGCGCGCCTTCACGCCGATGGTCGTGTCCTGTCCGGGCTGCGGCCGCACGAACAGCACTTATTTCCAGGAACTCGCCGAGCGCATCCAGGGCCACCTGCGATCGCGCATGCCCGAATGGCGGCGCGACTACCAGGGTGTCGAGTCCATGACCGTCGCGGTCATGGGCTGTGTCGTGAATGGCCCCGGCGAGAGCAAGCATGCGAACATCGGTATCAGCCTGCCCGGAACCGGCGAGCGGCCCGTGGCGCCCGTGTACGAGGATGGCGAGAAGACCGTGACGCTGAAGGGCGAGCGCATCGCCGAGGAGTTCCAGGCGCTGGTCGAGCAGTACGTCGCGCGCCACTATGCGCGGCGCGAACGCCCCTGAAGCCGTGTGCGACGGGCGCCCCGGGCGTTCAGGGGTCGCGGCCCGCGCAACGCGCGGTCGAAGGACGCATGATGGAAGATGCCCATGACTGAACTGGCCCAGAAACGCTGCAAGCCCTGTGAGGGAGGCGTCCCGCCGCTGTCAGCGCAGGAGGCCGCGCGGCTGTTGAGCGAGCTGCATCCGGACTGGAAGATCGTCGAGGACGGCCGGGCCATCCGGCGCGCGCTGAAATTCCTCGATTTCTACCGCACCATGAGTTTCGTCAACGGGCTTGCGCACATCGCCAACCGCGAGGACACCACCCGGACCTCGAGGTCGGTTACAGCTACTGCAACGTGCGCTACTCCACCCACGCGATCGGCGGGTTGTCGGAGAACGACTTCATCTGCGCCGCACGTCTGGACCGCCTGCTCGACTGACGGGGTCATCCAGCGACACCCCACCCGGTCGCGCGCGCCGCGATCAGCCCGCATAATGCCCGCAACCCCCGAGAGACCATCATGAAGACACGCCGTATCGGATCGCTGGAAGTCACGCCCATCGGACTCGGCTGCAACAATTTCGGCTGGTTCCTCCCGGACGAGGCAGCCTCGCGCGCAGTGATCGACGCCGCGCTCGACGCCGGCATCAACTTCTTCGACACCGCCGACGTGTACGGCGAGGGAAAGAGCGAGATCCTGCTCGGCAAGGCGCTGCGGGGTCGGCGCGACCGCGCCGTGATCGTGACCAAGTTCGGCTACACGATGGGGTCGTTCGCGGGTGGCGGCCGGCCGGAATACGTGCGCAAGTCCGCGGAGGGCAGCCTCCAGCGCCTCGGCGTCGACGTGATCGATCTCTACATGCTGCACTGGCCCGATCCGAACACGCCGCTCGCCGACACGCTGGGGGCGATGCAGGACCTCGTGAAAGCCGGCAAGGTGCGCGAGATCGGCTGCTCCAACATGAGCGCCGCGCAGCTCCGCGAGGCTGCCGCCCTCGTGCGGCCGGGAGAGCCGCAATTCGTGGTCGTGGAGAACGAGTTCAGCCTCATGAAGCGCGACGTCGAGGCTGAAGTGCTGCCGGAATGCACGCGACAGGGTCTCGCGTTCCTGCCCTATTTCCCGCTCGCGAGCGGCCTGTTGAGCGGCAAGTACCGCAAGGGCGTGACACCGCCCGCTGACGGGCGCCTGACGAAGGGCGGCGAACATTTCAGCGGCATGCTGTCCGACGCGAACCTGGCGAAGGTCGAGAGCCTGGCTGCGTTCGCCGCGGGACGCGGTCACACCCTGCTGGAACTCGCATTCGCCTGGCTGCTCGCGCACGCTCCCGTGGCTTCCGTGATCGCGGGCGCCACGAAGCCGGAGCAGATCCACGCGAACGCGAGGGCAGCGGCCTGGGAACTCACACCGACCGATCTCCAGGAAGTCGACACCCTGCTCGCACGGGCAGCCTGAACGCGCCGCCACTCGCCCGGACCACCGCCCGTGCCGGTGAGCACAGGCACGACGCGGACATTTGTCATGTCCCGGGACGAGCCGCAGCCGCTTCAGGCGTCCTGGCCGGGGAAATGAAGACTGCCCGGATGTTCCTCATGCTCCGACGTACGGCGATGCCTCATCCGCGCGGTTTCGACGCCGGCGGCGCGCGGAAGCGGAACGCCGCATACAGCGACAGCAGGAGCCCGATGATGAACAGCGTGAAGCCCATCACGAGCGCCTGGAACCGCGGATCCAGGAACCCGCGCCGGCCGGATTCCAGCCGCGCGAGCGCCGCATCGAGTTCTGCGACCGACATGGCCTGCGCGCGCAGGTGCTGCTCATAGGCCGCGAGCAGGCGGGGCAGCGCGTCCGGCAGCAGCATCTCGAACGCGACCCAGGCACCGGCGGCGTAGACCAGGCCCGCGACCGCGCTGACCCTGGCACCCAGCCGGAACAGATCGCTCCAGCCGGCACCCGCGGACCCGGCGCTGCCCCGGCGCGCGGCGAAATACACCGCCAGCACCACGCCGAACATCGACACATAGCCCGCTGTCTCCACGAGCGCATACGCGTTCGGTCCGGGCAGCAACAATGCATACGGCACCAGCGTCAGCACCAGCGCACCCGCGCCCCCCGCAAGACCGTAACGCAGCCACAGTGGCGCTGACATCGCGCGGGAATCAGCGTCGCGGATCAGCCGCGAGCAGCGCCGGCAGATCGCCGTCGAGACCCATGGCGCGGCGCATCAGCGCGCCCTTCAGCGGACCACTGCGGTCCACGAGCGAGATGCCGATCCGGCGCAGCGTACCGAAGCCCGGCAGCGACAATGCGAACACGCGCTTGATCCCATCCATCGCCGCGAGCGCCTGCAGGTTCCCGGCCTTGCGCCACCGCTCATAGCGTCGCAGCACCCGCATCTCGCCGGGGTCGAACCCGGCCCGCGCGGCGTCCGCCAGCACCTGCACCAGCGTGCCCGCATCGAGCAGCCCGAGGTTCACGCCCTGGCCGGCCAGCGGATGCACCGCGTGCGCGGCATCACCGATCAGCACGAAGCGCGCGCGCGTGTAGTCGTAGGCATGCAGCAGCCTGAGCGGGAACGAGGCGCGCGCGCTGGCCGTCTGCAGCTGCCCGAGCACACCCGCGGAAGCCTCCGTGACCGCGGTGTCGAAGGCCGCATCGTCCGCGGCCACGAGTTCCGCCGCCTGCGCCGGCCGCGTCGACCACACCAGCGACACGCGTCCGTCCGCGAGCGGCAGCAGTGCCAGCGGTCCGGTCGCGAGGAACCGCTGCCAGGCCGTGTACGCGTGTGGCCGCTCCGCGCGCAGGTGCGCCACGACGGCGTGCTGGTCGTAGGGGTGACCCTTCGTGCTGATGCCCGCGAGACTCCGCGCCGGAGAGTCCGACCCGTCGGCCGCCACGATCAGCCCCGCCTCGTGTTCGCGGCCATCTTCGGTTGTGAGCCGGGCCGCTTCGGCCCGCAGGTCCAGCGACGTGAGCCGCGCGCGCAGCAGCGTGACTCCACAGGCCACGGCGCGCGCAAGCAGCGCCGCCTGCACGCTCTGGTTCTCCACGATGTGTCCCAGGTCCGGTTCACCCAGCGAGGCCGCATCGAAATGGATCGACCCCAGTCCATCGGGCGTGGCCGGCTCGTCCCAGACCACCATGCGCTCGTAGGCGCAGGCGCCACGTGCCAGCACGGCGTCCCAGGCACCCACGCGCGCCAGCAGGCGCTGCGAGGTGCGCGACAGTGCCGAGACGCGCAGATCGAACTCGCCCGAGGGCATCGTGACGGGACGGGGCTCCAGCAGCGCGATGCGCAGCCGGGGCAGTTCGGTCGCGAGCAGTGCGGCGCAGCCGGCACCGACCATGCCGCCGCCGACGATCACGACATCGAAGTCCCGGCGCGTCACAGCGGCAACCCGCGTGCGAGGCGCGGCACGCGGCCCGCCATGCCCATGGACAGCCGCGCCAGCGCGGCCTTCGCGGGCGGAAACAGATCGAACGCCAGCAGGCCGACCGCACGCGTGACGCGCAGCGGGGGCAGCGGGCTGCCGAACAGCCGCACGAGCCCGTCGGTGAAGCCGATCACCGTGCGGCGATCGTCGCGGCGCCAGGACGCGTAGGTGGTGAGCACCGCGGCGTCGCCCGGGTCGGCCGTCGCACCCCGCGCGCGACAGTCGTCCGCGATCACCTCGGCCAGCGTCGCCACGTCGCGCAGGCCGAGATTGAAGCCCTGCCCGGCGATCGGATGCAGGGTCTGCGCGGCATTGCCGATCACGACCGCGCGCTGTGCGATCTGGCGGTCCGAGCGCGTCAGCGCGAGCGGATACACGAAACGGCGTCCGACGCGCAGGAAACGGCCAAGCCGCGTGCCGAAGGCGTCACCGAGTTCCGCGAGGAACTCCGCCTCCGGCAACTCGCAGACACGCCGTGCCGATGCCGGCGCCACGGGTCTCGTAGATGCGCGCCGGCGTGAGCGGATGGAACTCGCCGAGCGCGCCCGACACCGGTGCGACCTGAGGCAGCACGGCACCGACCGAGCTGGAGCCCGGTGAACCGACCACCACCATGCTCG